>NZ_BAAGDP010000137.1:0-201 GCF_054660695.1 Turicimonas sp. TL08 | reverse complement strand
CTGTCCTGTTCGGGATGGGAAGGAGTGGTTCCACCCTGCTATGGCCTCCGGGCTTTAACTTGTTCTGCATCTTACGATGCTCGGAAATTCTTATCAATCTTGACGAGCATTTAAGCTCTGCTTTGTTAACTTTACTTGCTACAACCAACGTAGGCTTTAAGCTTCACGGTTATAGGATCAAGCCTCACGAGCAATTAGTAT
>NZ_BAAGDP010000136.1:0-201 GCF_054660695.1 Turicimonas sp. TL08 | reverse complement strand
CTGTCCTGTTCGGGATGGGAAGGAGTGGTTCCACCCTGCTATGGCCTCCGGGCTTTAACTTGTTCTGCATCTTTCGATGCTCGGAAATTCTTATCAATCTTGACGAGCATTTAAGCTCTGCTTTGTTTTACTTTACTTGCTACAACCAACGTAGGCTTTAAGCTTCACGGTTATAGGATCAAGCCTCACGAGCAATTAGTA
>NZ_BAAGDP010000135.1:0-201 GCF_054660695.1 Turicimonas sp. TL08 | reverse complement strand
TACTAATTGCTCGTGAGGCTTGATCCTATAACCGTGAAGCTTAAAGCCTACGTTGGTTGTAGCAAGTAAAGTAAAACAAAGCAGAGCTTAAATGCTCGTCAAGATTGATAAGAATTTCCGAGCATCGTAAGATGCAGAACAAGTTAAAGCCCGGAGGCCATAGCAGGGTGGAACCACTCCTTCCCATCCCGAACAGGACAG
>NZ_BAAGDP010000134.1:0-207 GCF_054660695.1 Turicimonas sp. TL08 | reverse complement strand
CAGTCGGCTACAGAAAGAGCAGAAGCATCATTGGCAAACCAAAGAACATTACGGTATCTCGAGAGGGTCTAAAGTGGTTCGTTTCCATTCAGACTGAATTTGAAATAGAGCCTAAGCGGATGATTAATTCCGAAATCGGAATTGACATGGGCGTTAAGAAGTTTGTTACTTTTTCGAACGGGACTTTCGTAGAGCCGGTCAATAGCT
>NZ_BAAGDP010000133.1:0-210 GCF_054660695.1 Turicimonas sp. TL08 | reverse complement strand
CAAATCTTTCAATGCTTGTTGGAGTACTTGAGAATGACAGTCTTTCAGAAAAGAGTGCTTTTTCTTCCACAGAACGAGACGGCTGGCACACTCTACATAGTTGAACCGATGTGCTTTATCTTTGCCGTAAAGTGACTTTTCTGTGGCTAAAGTTCTGTTATAGACATAGCGACAGGAACCCGCAAATTGGCTCATCAAACGAGCTTGGGC
>NZ_BAAGDP010000132.1:0-221 GCF_054660695.1 Turicimonas sp. TL08 | reverse complement strand
GATATTTTTCGCCATCAAACTCTACTAAGTCAGCTTCAAAATCATTACAAACTGAGGGAAAAATTATTTTCAGTGCGTCCAATATCTGTTTGGTAAATACGTATCGTGTGTACTTAGTGGCAAAGACTAAATGAATATGCAAATTCAAAAGACATTATCTGTCGTATCTGATATTAGTATCTAAGCCCATGACCAAATTTTAATTTGCCAAGGAAGTCAGG
>NZ_BAAGDP010000131.1:0-225 GCF_054660695.1 Turicimonas sp. TL08 | reverse complement strand
CAGCTTCAAAATCATTACAAACTGAGGGAAAAATTATTTTCAGTGCGTCCAATATCTGTTTGGTAAATACGTATCGTGTGTACTTAGTGGCAAAGACCAAATGAATATGCAAATTCAAAAGACATTATCTGTCGTATCTGATATTAGTATCTAAGCCCATGACCAAATTTTAATTTGCCAAGGAAGTCAGGAAACAAAGATGCAGATAAGACGAGCTTTTAGATT
>NZ_BAAGDP010000130.1:0-227 GCF_054660695.1 Turicimonas sp. TL08 | reverse complement strand
AAAAATTATTTTCAGTGCGTCCAATATCTGTTTGGTAAATACATATCGTCTGTACTTAGTGGCAAAGACCAAATGAATATGCAAATTCAAAAGACATTACCTGTCGTATCTGATATTAGTATCTAAGCCCATGACCAAATTTTAATTTGCCAAGGAAGTCAGGAAACAAAGATGCAGATAAGACGAGCTTTTAGATTTGAATTGTGCCCTAGTGGTGCCCAAGCTCG
>NZ_BAAGDP010000129.1:0-234 GCF_054660695.1 Turicimonas sp. TL08 | reverse complement strand
GAAGGTGAGCTTTTAGTGCCGGAAGATGATTAATGTCATAATGCCTGGAAGGAAATGTAGCAATGAGGTAAAGTCCGGCCCAATGGAAGTCGAATCGTTGAATATCTCGGCCTCGAAGAATAGGTCGTATTAATTCTGCAGTTCTTTCTTTCTCCTCTTCGGTTTTGCAGTTGTTTAAAATTTCTTCCCGTTTTGTTCCTGAAATAATGAAAGCTTCATTGAACCCCGTCAGTA
>NZ_BAAGDP010000128.1:0-234 GCF_054660695.1 Turicimonas sp. TL08 | reverse complement strand
TACTGACGGGGTTCAATGAAGCTTTCATTATTTCAGGAACAAAACGGGAAGAAATTTTAAACAACTGCAAAACCGAAGAGGAGAAAGAAAGAACTGCAGAATTAATACGACCTATTCTTCGAGGCCGGGATATTGAGAGGTATGGTTACAAGTGGGAAGATACTTGGCTTATTAACACTCATAACGGAATAAAAGGGAAGGGGAAAAGGGTGCATGTCGAAGACTTGCCTTCAA
>NZ_BAAGDP010000127.1:0-238 GCF_054660695.1 Turicimonas sp. TL08 | reverse complement strand
TCTAAAAGTATCGAATATGTCTGCATCGGCGTCAGGTACAGTTGAGCAGCCCGGGAAAAAGGTCAGACAGAAAAGCGGTTTAAATCGTTCAATTCTTGACCAAGGATGGTATTCTTTCAAGACAATGTTGGCTTACAAGCTGGAAGAAAGAGGAGGGTTGCTGGTAATGGTTCCTCCGAAAAATACGAGCAGAACTTGTCCGAATTGCGGATATATTTCGGCAAAAAACAGACAAACG
>NZ_BAAGDP010000126.1:0-240 GCF_054660695.1 Turicimonas sp. TL08 | reverse complement strand
ATCTTCAGACAGGATTCCTCGTGTCCCGCCTTACTTCTCGTCTTCTTAGTACCATTCGGACAATTTTAAATACAGGGCTATCACCTTCTTTGGCTGAGCTTTCCATCTCATTCTTCTATCATCCAAACTATCAAAAACTAGGCTGCTCCGGGTTCGCTCGCCGCTACTGCCGGAATCTCGGTTGATTTCTTTTCCTGAGGATACTTAGATGTTTCAGTTCTCCTCGTTCGCCTCGCATGA
>NZ_BAAGDP010000125.1:0-241 GCF_054660695.1 Turicimonas sp. TL08 | reverse complement strand
CTTTTGCCGTTAGAAAGCCAGCCGCCAATAGGTGGATAGGAAGTATTAAAACTTCTTGGGTAATTAAACCACGATTTAGGAGTGCATTTGCCCCACTGAATCGTAAAACCGGTTGAATTATCACGAGCCCATCCATTTGTACCGTTGGAAACCGACCAATTTGAAGTATTTGTATTGGTGTCTTGAGTCCAAACAGAAAACTCAGTGCCATCTCCACGAGTAAAAATTACCTGAGTTCCAG
>NZ_BAAGDP010000124.1:0-242 GCF_054660695.1 Turicimonas sp. TL08 | reverse complement strand
GGATCTACGTCCTAGGGTCCTGTATGAGTATTGGGCGTTGGGTATACATGCCCCCAAACCCGCCTAGACCGCCTCCTATCCGCTTCCTGTTCGTTGAACATGCATTTTGCTATCAGCTTCCTTCAGACTCAACGTCGCCGTTGAACCCTTGCCGAGTCGCTAACCTTTCCCCTCATCGGGCAGGTTCGGGATTTGCACCCTATAGAGAGACGCCCTGCTGGGCGCACATCGAGTAGAGGGTT
>NZ_BAAGDP010000123.1:0-244 GCF_054660695.1 Turicimonas sp. TL08 | reverse complement strand
CTTTTGCCGTTAGAAAGCCAGCCGCCAATAGGTGGATAGGAAGTATTAAAACTTCTTGGGTAATTAAACCACGATTTAGGAGTGCATTTGCCCCACTGAATCGTAAAACCGGTTGAATTATCACGAGGATTAGCTGAATCCAATGGCAACAAAATAGAATGTAGCTGGTAAATTGCAGTCTGTTTGTGCGGTAAATCCTGTTGTTCCAACACTTGCAACAGTAATGTGGTCCAAGTTGCCCGAG
>NZ_BAAGDP010000122.1:0-244 GCF_054660695.1 Turicimonas sp. TL08 | reverse complement strand
TCCTTGATCTGTTTTTCAGTTTTCTCTTCCTTGACATACGTCTCACCACGTCTGCCATTTTTATCAAATTTAATCAAATAATTCATAATGATTCTCCTTATAAAAATTAAATAAAAACTCGTGATAACTCAACCGGATTCACAGTCCAGTGGGGAGAGTTAGGCTACCCAAACAATAAATCTACGGATGTTTATTTCCCTAGAAGTTTCAGTAGCACTACCTATCAAGTTGATCTAAGTTTTCG
>NZ_BAAGDP010000121.1:0-247 GCF_054660695.1 Turicimonas sp. TL08 | reverse complement strand
CCGGTTTTGCGAAGTCTGTTAAATTATTTAAAAAGGATCTGTCAAAAATATCGTATTGGACAAGTGATTCAGAGGTTGAGTCTTTTAGAAGGTCTCCTAAATCACCGGTAAAGCTATTACCCCCCCCCAATGGCGGGATTCATGAGTGCTGCGCCAAGTGCTATGACTAATGGGCAAAGCACCATCTTATCGTTTTTCATACATTTCTCCAACGCATCTCTAATTTGGGATTGTTAAAAAATAAGCA
>NZ_BAAGDP010000120.1:0-250 GCF_054660695.1 Turicimonas sp. TL08 | reverse complement strand
CCTGGAATTTTCATAAAGCGATACAGGTCTCTTAGGAAAGATAGCTGGTTGTCTAGCTGATACAAGTCGATGGCACTTGAGTCAGCCAGTTCTTCCAGTTTTTGAACTAGCTTTCTGCAATCCTTTTCCTGAGTTTGATACCGAAACCCCCTTATTTTCATAATTACTATCTGAAAATAAAAGGAAAATCTCTCTTGACTTTTTTTGGTTATATGTAGTAAAATAATGGTAATAGTATAGAGAGGGGTTT
>NZ_BAAGDP010000119.1:0-250 GCF_054660695.1 Turicimonas sp. TL08 | reverse complement strand
TTGAACAGTTACTTCTCTATCGAGTGAACTACTACTACGAGGAATAAAAAAATGAAAAATTAGAGATACATTGAGGCCCAATAGATATAACAAAATTTCCTCAATTTATTCTCTGAAACTCAGGTGGGAGCAAAGCAAAATTGCATCAGGCCGTAGCTGACGAGCATTGCACCAAGCCACCAGGCCTGTGAGGCAGAGTTGCCGGCGAGCTTACCCACAAGTTGGGGAAGGACGGGAATAATCAACCCTA
>NZ_BAAGDP010000118.1:0-251 GCF_054660695.1 Turicimonas sp. TL08 | reverse complement strand
ACACATATCAGCAAAATCAATGAGATAGAGTTTTCACGTAATTCCAGACCGTTAAAGATTCATTCCGTTTTGTTGGCAGAAGAAAATCCGCTGACAAAACTCACATAGCTAACACTTTTTTTGGCCACCTGAGTTTCAGAGAATAAATTGAGGAAATTTTGTTATATCTATTGGGCCTCAATGTATCTCTAATTTTTCATTTTTTTATTCCTCGTAGTAGTAGTTCACTCGATAGAGAAGTAACTGTTCAA
>NZ_BAAGDP010000117.1:0-251 GCF_054660695.1 Turicimonas sp. TL08 | reverse complement strand
TTTGAACAGTTACTTCTCTATCGAGTGAACTACTACTACGAGGAATAAAAAAATGAAAAATTAGAGATACATTGAGGCCCAATAGATATAACAAAATTTCCTCAATTTATTCTCTGAAACTCAGGAGCTTAAGAATTATGAAAGGGGTATCAGTAAGAGTAGGAAATACGGCTGGAAAATCGGTATCCCAAGAAGTTAGAGAAGAATTAGACGGAGGCCAAATTTTGGCAACCACTAAGCATATTTACTAT
>NZ_BAAGDP010000116.1:0-251 GCF_054660695.1 Turicimonas sp. TL08 | reverse complement strand
AAACTCAAGATGCTCTCCTATAGCGAAACAAGTACTATCTAGCCCAAAGTGCCCTTCCTTGTCATAAGAGAATCTTAGAATTGAACCTACCCGTTTCCACATGATTTTCGGTTTAGAAAAATGGTCCCAATAACTGATACTATCTTGCGTTTCAAACCATTTGTTGTTAGTTTTTTTTCTAGCCTTAATCTTCTTCCCCTTTACAAGATGTTCACACCCCGTCTGCTCTAATTTCTCAATACCAAAGGATA
>NZ_BAAGDP010000115.1:0-251 GCF_054660695.1 Turicimonas sp. TL08 | reverse complement strand
AAAACATAAGCTGTCAACCGTAAACATTTCTTTCTCAACATATGCGAATCGAGGAAAGGTATTATCCTGGGTTTTAGATATCCTCATCAGACGTGGCCAGACAATTTTTGGTTTTAAAAAATCCTCCAAATAAGCGCAGTTACGAAGATTGTAAGGAGTATCTCCTTTATCTGCCCGTCGAGATAGTTTAGTTAGATACTGGTCTAAGTGAGCTTTAATTGAAGGCAAGTCTTCGACATGCACCCTTTTCC
>NZ_BAAGDP010000114.1:0-252 GCF_054660695.1 Turicimonas sp. TL08 | reverse complement strand
TTTGAACAGTTACTTCTCTATCGAGTGAACTACTACTACGAGGAATAAAAAAATGAAAAATTAGAGATACATTGAGGCCCAATAGATATAACAAAATTTCCTCAATTTATTCTCTGAAACTCAGGAGAATGCCCGATGAGCCCTGCGAGATTATTTCAGCAGATGAAAACTCTTTATTCTTAGCCAGTAAAGAGCCGATGTGGGCCGTCACTCCAGGTCAAAGCGCGGTCCTCTATAACGGGGATGTATGCT
>NZ_BAAGDP010000113.1:0-252 GCF_054660695.1 Turicimonas sp. TL08 | reverse complement strand
CTTCTGAACTTCTGGAACTCAGGTAATTTTTACTCGTGGAGATGGCACTGAGTTTTCTGTTTGGACTCAAGACACCAATACAAATACTTCAAATTGGTCGGTTTCCAACGGTACAAATGGATGGGCTCGTGATAACTCAACCGGATTCACAGTCCAGTGGGGAGAGTTAGGCTACCCAAACAATAAATCTACGGATGTTTATTTCCCTAGAAGTTTCAGTAGCACTACCTATCAAGTTGATCTAAGTTTTCG
>NZ_BAAGDP010000112.1:0-254 GCF_054660695.1 Turicimonas sp. TL08 | reverse complement strand
CGCCGTTTCGCCAGATTAGGGTTGTATTCTCTCCGCTTTATGGCGATTTGTTAATGAAGCGCCCACTACGGAACCGTACGGTGGGTGCTGTGAGAGGGGGACGGGGCAACCCAACCCTCTACTCGATTGTGCGCCCAGCAGGGCGTCTCTCTATAGGGTGCAAATCCCGAACCTGCCCGATGAGGGGAAAGGTTAGCGACTCGGCAAGGGTTCAACGGCGACGTTGAATCTGAAGGAAGCTGATAGCAAAATGC
>NZ_BAAGDP010000111.1:0-255 GCF_054660695.1 Turicimonas sp. TL08 | reverse complement strand
ACCGAGTCAGCAATCTCGTTTTGGCTTGTGTTCAATGCAATCAGAAGAAAGGTTCCAGGAGCGTTGAGGAGTTTCTGAAAGACAAGCCGGAAGTTCTGCGGCAAATCAAGAATCAATTAAAACAACCGCTTAAAGACGCAGCTTCTGTTAATGCCACCCGTTGGAAACTGTTTAACAAACTGAAATCAACTGGTTTTCCCTTTGAAGCTGGTTCAGGAGCTTTAACTAAGTTTAACCGCAAAAAATTCGGTATTC
>NZ_BAAGDP010000110.1:0-255 GCF_054660695.1 Turicimonas sp. TL08 | reverse complement strand
CTTAGATACTAATATCAGATACGACAGGTAATGTCTTTTGAATTTGCATATTCATTTGGTCTTTGCCACTAAGTACAGACGATATGTATTTACCAAACAGATATTGGACGCACTGAAAATAATTTTTTCCTCAGTTTGTAATGATTTTGAAGCTGACTTAGTAGAGTTTGATGGCGAAAAATATCACGTTCATTTGTTAATTACTTACCCACCTAAAGTCTCTATATCTCGTTCAGTCAATTCTCTGAAAGGAGT
>NZ_BAAGDP010000109.1:0-255 GCF_054660695.1 Turicimonas sp. TL08 | reverse complement strand
ACCGAGTCAGCAATCTCGTTTTGGCTTGTGTTCAATGCAATCAGAAGAAAGGTTCCAGGAGCGTTGAGGAGTTTCTGAAAGACAAGCCGGAAGTTCTGCGGCAAATCAAGAATCAATTAAAACAACCACTTAAAGACGCAGCTTCTGTTAATGCCACCCGTTGGAAACTGTTTAACAAACTGAAATCAACTGGTTTTCCCTTTGAAGCTGGTTCAGGAGCTTTAACTAAGTTTAACCGCAAAAAATTCGGTATTC
>NZ_BAAGDP010000108.1:0-255 GCF_054660695.1 Turicimonas sp. TL08 | reverse complement strand
ATCTTCAGACAGGATTCCTCGTGTCCCGCCTTACTTCTCGTCTTCTTAGTACCATTCGGACAATTTTAAATACAGGGCTATCACCTTCTTTGGCTGAGCTTTCCATCTCATTCTTCTATCATCCAAATTATCAAAAACTAGGCTGCTCCGGGTTCGCTCGCCGCTACTGCCGGAATCTCGGTTGATTTCTTTTCCTGAGGATACTTAGATGTTTCAGTTCTCCTCGTTCGCCTCGCATGACTATGTATTCATCAT
>NZ_BAAGDP010000107.1:0-255 GCF_054660695.1 Turicimonas sp. TL08 | reverse complement strand
GCGTGGAGGCGTTTCACTGTCCTGTTCGGGATGGGAAGGAGTGGTTCCACCCTGCTATGGCCTCCGGGCTTTAACTTGTTCTGCATCTTTCGATGCTCGGAAATTCTTATCAATCTTGACGAGCATTCAAGCTCTGCTTTGTTTTACTTTACTTGCTACAACCAACGTAGGCTTTAAGCTTCACGGTTATAGGATCAAGCCTCACGAGCAATTAGTATCAGTTAGCTCAATGCCTTACAGCACTTACACACCTGA
>NZ_BAAGDP010000106.1:0-255 GCF_054660695.1 Turicimonas sp. TL08 | reverse complement strand
CGACCCGTAAAACACCGTCCTTTAGGACGGTGATATAAGGGTCGAATATAATAATTTTTTCAGTCAGGCGTATTCTGTTGTTCAATGTACTGTTTGATAATAGAAATAGGTGCACCCCCACAACTTGTAGCAAAATAAGAAGGAGCCCAGAGAGCATCCCCCCATAACATGCTACGAATGGAGGGATATTTCTTTTTTCGAATAAGACGGCTTGATACTCCTTTCAGAGAATTGACTGAACGAGATATAGAGACT
>NZ_BAAGDP010000105.1:0-255 GCF_054660695.1 Turicimonas sp. TL08 | reverse complement strand
ATTGTGTTCATGGAAGATCTAAAAGTATCGAATATGTCTGCATCGGCGTCAGGTACAGTTGAGCAGCCCGGAAAAAAGGTCAGACAGAAAAGCGGTTTAAATCGTTCAATTCTTGACCAAGGATGGTGTTCTTTCAAGACAATGTTGGCTTACAAGCTGGAAGAAAGAGGAGGGTTGCTGGTATTGGTTCCTCCGAAAAATACGAGCAGAACTTGTCCGAATTGCGGATATATTTCGGCAAAAAACAGACAAACG
>NZ_BAAGDP010000104.1:0-255 GCF_054660695.1 Turicimonas sp. TL08 | reverse complement strand
CAAGCATATCCGTTGGCGAAAATTGGATCAAGATTCCGAAGTGCAATCCGATAAAAGCCGTTATTCACCGTCCGATTCTTGGCATCGTAAGAAGCATCACGGTAACAAAGGATCGTGTAGGAGACTATTACGCCTCTGTTCTATGCGAAACAGGAGAAAAAGAACCCGAACCTATCAAGGTGCTTAAAGAATCAGCAATTAAAGGAATTGATGCAGGGATTAGAGTATTTCTTACAGATTCGGACAATCAGGAGA
>NZ_BAAGDP010000103.1:0-255 GCF_054660695.1 Turicimonas sp. TL08 | reverse complement strand
CTTTGCATTGAACTGTGAACCGATTTGTGTAGGATAGGTGGGAGACAGAGAAAGAGGAGCGCCAGCTCCTCTGGAGTCGACCTTGAAATACCACCCTGATTTGTTTGCGGTTCTAACCAAGACAGGTAAACACTGTTTGGGACCGTGCATGGTAGGCAGTTTGACTGGGGCGGTCTCCTCCTAAAGGGTAACGGAGGAGTACGAAGGTACGCTAGGTACGGTCGGAAATCGTGCTGATAGTGCAATGGCAAAAGC
>NZ_BAAGDP010000102.1:0-255 GCF_054660695.1 Turicimonas sp. TL08 | reverse complement strand
GCAAAACCGCCTGCACACCCTTTACGCCCAGTAATTCCGATTAACGCTCGCACCCTACGTATTACCGCGGCTGCTGGCACGTAGTTAGCCGGTGCTTATTCTTAGAGTACCGTCATCATCTGTCGGTTTTATCAACAGACTTTTCGTTCTCTACAAAAGTGGTTTACAACCCGAAGGCCGTCATCCCACACGCGGAATAGCTGGATCAGGCTTGCGCCCATTGTCCAAAATTCCCCACTGCTGCCTCCCGTAGGA
>NZ_BAAGDP010000101.1:0-257 GCF_054660695.1 Turicimonas sp. TL08 | reverse complement strand
AGCTCGTTTGATGAGCCAATTTGCGGGTTCCTGTCGCTATGTCTATAACAGAACTTTAGCCACAGAAAAGTCACTTTACGGCAAAGATAAAGCACATCGGTTCAACTATGTAGAGTGTGCCAACCGTCTTGTTCTGTGGAAGAAAAAGCACTCTTTTCTGAAAGACTGTCATTCTCAAGTCCTCCAACAAGCATTGAAAGATTTAGAGAAGGGATACAAGAATTTTTTTGCCAAGAGAGCGAAATTTCCAAGGTTCA
>NZ_BAAGDP010000100.1:0-257 GCF_054660695.1 Turicimonas sp. TL08 | reverse complement strand
GGCAGTAGCGGCGAGCGAACCCGGAGCAGCCTAGTTTTTGATAGTTTGGATGATAGAAAAATGAGATGGAAAGCTCAGCCAAAGAAGGTGATAGCCCTGTATTTAAAATTGTCCGAATGGTACTAAGGAAACGAGAAGTAAGGCGGGACACGAGGAATCCTGTCTGAAGATGGGGGGACCATCCTCCAAGGCTAAATACTAGTGATCGACCGATAGTGAACCAGTACCGTGAGGGAAAGGCGAAAAGAACCCCGGGA
>NZ_BAAGDP010000099.1:0-262 GCF_054660695.1 Turicimonas sp. TL08 | reverse complement strand
AGGGATATTTCTTTTTTCGAATAAGACGGCTCGATACTCCTTTCAGAGAATTGACTAAACGAGATATAGAGACTTTAGGTGGGTAAGTAATTAACAAATGAACGTGATATTTTTCGCCATCAAACTCTACTAAGCCAGCTTCAAAATCATTACAAACTGAGGGAAAAATTATTTTCAGTGCGTCCAATATCTGTTTGGTAAATACGTATCGTGTGTACTTAGTGGCAAAGACCAAATGAATATGCAAATTCAAAAGACATTA
>NZ_BAAGDP010000098.1:0-267 GCF_054660695.1 Turicimonas sp. TL08 | reverse complement strand
AATGTTCTTTGGTTTGCCAATGATGCTTCTGCTCTTTCTGTAGCCGACTGTCCCTATTTTCGGCAAATAGATCCTTTGTTTATCCTCATCTATTTTGAATCCCTGCGGGAATCGGAATGAATCGCGCTGAAATTTCTTTTTGAACCTTGGAAATTTCGCTCTCTTGGCAAAAAAATTCTTGTATCCCTTCTCTAAATCTTTCAATGCTTGTTGGAGGACTTGAGAATGACAGTCTTTCAGAAAAGAGTGCTTTTTCTTCCACAGAAC
>NZ_BAAGDP010000097.1:0-270 GCF_054660695.1 Turicimonas sp. TL08 | reverse complement strand
TCCTAGACTCCTACGGGAGGCAGCAGTGGGGAATTTTGGACAATGGGCGCAAGCCTGATCCAGCTATTCCGCGTGTGGGATGACGGCCTTCGGGTTGTAAACCACTTTTGTAGAGAACGAAAAGTCTGTTGATAATACCGACAGATGATGACGGTACTCTAAGAATAAGCACCGGCTAACTACGTGCCAGCAGCCGCGGTAATACGTAGGGTGCGAGCGTTAATCGGAATTACTGGGCGTAAAGGGTGTGCAGGCGGTTTTGCAAGATGG
>NZ_BAAGDP010000096.1:0-277 GCF_054660695.1 Turicimonas sp. TL08 | reverse complement strand
AAGATTTGGAGAAAGGATACAAGAATTTTTTTGCCAAGAGAGCGAAATTTCCAAGGTTCAAAAAGAAATTTCAGTGCGATTCATTCCGATTCCCGCAGGGGTTCAAAATAGATGAGGATAAACAAAGGATCTATTTGCCGAAAATAGGGGCAGTCGGCTACAGAAAGAGCAGAAGCATCATTGGCAAACCAAAGAACATTACGGTATCTCGAGAGGGTCTAAAGTGGTTCGTTTCCATTCAGACTGAATTTGAAATAGAGCCTAAGCGGATGATTAA
>NZ_BAAGDP010000095.1:0-282 GCF_054660695.1 Turicimonas sp. TL08 | reverse complement strand
AGAACTGGGCTTTCTTTCCATTCAGTAAAGATAAGAACTCATCTATGTATCAGTGGAGAAATTCTTATGAAAAGCACGAATGAATTTATTTACCAATGCTAAGGTCCTTTGCTCTATCTTTTAACTTCATACAGAGCCACCTTCTTCCAGCTTAGTTTTTCCTGAGTTTGATACCGAAACCCCCTTATTTTCATAATTACTATCTGAAAATAAAAGGAAAATCTCTCTTGACTTTTTTTGGTTATATGTAGTAAAATAATGGTAATAGTATAGAGAGGGGTT
>NZ_BAAGDP010000094.1:0-282 GCF_054660695.1 Turicimonas sp. TL08 | reverse complement strand
CTTTGACCCCATGAACCTTTACTGCAGCTTTGCATTGAACTGTGAACCGATTTGTGTAGGATAGGTGGGAGACAGAGAAAGAGGAGCGCCAGCTCCTCTGGAGTCGACCTTGAAATACCACCCTGATTTGTTTGCGGTTCTAACCAAGACAGGTGAACACTGTTTGGGACCGTGCATGGTAGGCAGTTTGACTGGGGCGGTCTCCTCCTAAAGGGTAACGGAGGAGTACGAAGGTACGCTAGGTACGGTCGGAAATCGTGCTGATAGTGCAATGGCAAAAGC
>NZ_BAAGDP010000093.1:0-287 GCF_054660695.1 Turicimonas sp. TL08 | reverse complement strand
CCGAAATATATCCGCAATTCGGACAAGTTCTGCTCGTATTTTTCGGAGGAACCAATACCAGCAACCCTCCTCTTTCTTCCAGCTTGTAAGCCAACATTGGCTTGAAAGAATACCATCCTTGGTCAAGAATTGAACGATTTAAACCGCTTTTCTGTCTGATCTTTTTTCCGGGCTGCTCAACTGTACCTGACGCCGATGCAGACATATTCGATACTTTTAGATCTTCCATGAACACAATACCGTGGTTTTTGGCTATTGTCGTCGTGATCTTATGCAGAAAGTCTCTT
>NZ_BAAGDP010000092.1:0-288 GCF_054660695.1 Turicimonas sp. TL08 | reverse complement strand
GAGAGCATCCCCCCATAACATGCTACGAATGGAGGGATATTTCTTTTTTCGAATAAGACGGCTTGATACTCCTTTCAGAGAATTGACTGAACGAGATATAGAGACTTTAGGTGGGTAAGTAATTAACTAATGAACGTGATATTTTTCGCCATCAAACTCTACTAAGTCAGCTTCAAAATCATTACAAACTGAGGGAAAAATTATTTTCAGTGCGTCCAATATCTGTTTGGTAAATACATATCGTCTGTACTTAGTGGCAAAGACCAAATGAATATGCAAATTCAAAAG
>NZ_BAAGDP010000091.1:0-289 GCF_054660695.1 Turicimonas sp. TL08 | reverse complement strand
CCATCCCAGGTTAAGCCCGGGGCTTTCACATCCATCTTGCAAAACCGCCTGCACACCCTTTACGCCCAGTAATTCCGATTAACGCTCGCACCCTACGTATTACCGCGGCTGCTGGCACGTAGTTAGCCGGTGCTTATTCTTAGAGTACCGTCATCATCCGTTGGTATTATCAACAGACTTTTCGTTCTCTACAAAAGTGGTTTACAACCCGAAGGCCGTCATCCCACACGCGGAATAGCTGGATCAGGCTTGCGCCCATTGTCCAAAATTCCCCACTGCTGCCTCCCGT
>NZ_BAAGDP010000090.1:0-293 GCF_054660695.1 Turicimonas sp. TL08 | reverse complement strand
TCCTTGATACTGAGTTTCTGAAATTTCAAGAAATCCTTTATCCATTAACTCCTTGATCTGTTTTTCAGTTTTCTCTTCCTTGACATACGTCTCACCACGTCTGCCATTTTTATCAAATTTAATCAAATAATTCATAATGATTCTCCTTATAAAAATTAAATAAAAACTCGTGATAATTCCACCGGATTCACGCTCCAGTGGGGACAAAGTTATCAATCTGGTAACAAAAATCCATGGTTAGGCTTTCCAAGAAGTTTTAGTGCGTGTTACTCAGTGCAATTTTCTGTCAACTC
>NZ_BAAGDP010000089.1:0-294 GCF_054660695.1 Turicimonas sp. TL08 | reverse complement strand
AATTTTTCCCTCAGTTTGTAATGATTTTGAAGCTGACTTAGTAGAGTTTGATGGCGAAAAATATCATGTTCATTTGTTAATTACTTACCCACCTAAAGTCTCTATATCTCGTTCAGTCAATTCTCTGTAAGGAGTATCGAGCCGTCTTATTCGAAAAAAAATATCCCTCCATTCGTAGCCTGTTATGGGGGGATGCTCTCTGGGCTCCTTCTTATTTTGCTGCAAGTTGTGGGGGTGCACCTATTTCTATTATCAAACAGTACATTGAACAACAGAATACGCCTGACTGAAAAA
>NZ_BAAGDP010000088.1:0-295 GCF_054660695.1 Turicimonas sp. TL08 | reverse complement strand
AAAATTAGAACTAAATCCCAACCTATAACGCATAGGACCTCCAAAATTTAGCATTAGGATAATTATACTACAATTAATACTTAAATTTTAAAAATAAATTTAGGCAAAAATAAAGAACCCATCGGGGTTCAAAACGGATCAGACTAAATAAAAAGTGTTAAAGACAGGAATAAATGCCATACGACGAACAATACCGAACTCGGAGTCCCAGAGAAAACCACGGCTCTTGTTCAAAACGACGACAGCGTTCAGGCATATAACTGAGGGAGGCAATGCCTTTGTGAAGTTTTTCAAT
>NZ_BAAGDP010000087.1:0-296 GCF_054660695.1 Turicimonas sp. TL08 | reverse complement strand
GTAGAAGGTCTCGTTGGGTTCCTGCTGACAACGGCCTTACTGCACCGTTCATTTCACAGGCTAACCGGGCGTGTCCCGCCCTTAATACATTTATCGCTCCCACGACATCGGCATTTTCTTTGTATCCACATTTAATGCAGGAAAAATGTGCTTGCGTTCGCCTATTTTCTGCCGAAATATATCCGCAATTCGGACAAGTTCTGCTCGTATTTTTCGGAGAAACCAATACCAGCAACCCTCCTCTTTCTTCCAGCTTGTAAGCCAACATTGTCTTGAAAGAATACCATCCTTGGTCA
>NZ_BAAGDP010000086.1:0-297 GCF_054660695.1 Turicimonas sp. TL08 | reverse complement strand
TGTAGAAGGTCTCGTTGGGTTCCTGCTGACAACGGCCTTACTGCACCGTTCATTTCACAGGCTAACCGGGCGTGTCCCGCCCTTAATACATTTATCGCTCCCACGACATCGGCATTTTCTTTGTATCTGCATTTGGTACATTCGAAATGTGCTTGCGTTTGTCTGTTTTTTGCCGAAATATATCCGCAATTCGGACAAGTTCTGCTCGTATTTTTCGGAGAAACCAATACCAGCAACCCTCCTCTTTCTTCCAGCTTGTAAGCCAACATTGTCTTGAAAGAATACCATCCTTGGTCA
>NZ_BAAGDP010000085.1:0-301 GCF_054660695.1 Turicimonas sp. TL08 | reverse complement strand
GATTTGAAACCGCAGCAACCTTGAGAAGGAAACTGGGGCTATCCGGAGATTTGAACAGTTACTTCTCTATCGAGTGAACTACTACTACGAGGAATAAAAAAATGAAAAATTAGAGATACATTGAGGCCCAATAGATATAACAAAATTTCCTCAATTTATTCTCTGAAACTCAGGCGTTAATACCGATCTGCTTAGGAGGAGTATTCCTAATTAATAAACCTCACTTAATATCGTCAGAACTGCCATACATTAGTTTAGGATTTGCGAGTGCTTTTTTTCTCTCCTGTGCCAGCTTATCTCT
>NZ_BAAGDP010000084.1:0-301 GCF_054660695.1 Turicimonas sp. TL08 | reverse complement strand
GACTCTACACTTCTGTCAGAGATTTATTTTCTTCTACTACAACAAGTTTGGAAAATTAAGAAACAAAGAAACTAGAGCTGACGGGGCCTTACAGGCCCTTCTTTAATTTGTAGGTGTAAAAGACGGGAGTTTATTGCCTACGAACAATGTTTACCGGAAACAGCGGCTGGACTGATTGAAAAACTTCACAAAGGCATTGCCTCCCTCAGTTATATGCCTGAACGCTGTCGTCGTTTTGAACAAGAGCCGTGGTTTTCTCTGGGACTCCGAGTTCGGTATTGTTCGTCGTATGGCATTTATT
>NZ_BAAGDP010000083.1:0-305 GCF_054660695.1 Turicimonas sp. TL08 | reverse complement strand
GAATATGTCTGCATCGGCGTCAGGTACAGTTGAGCAGCCCGGGAAAAAGGTCAGACAGAAAAGCGGTTTAAATCGTTCAATTCTTGACCAAGGATGGTATTCTTTCAAGACAATGCTGACTTACAAGCTGGAAGAAAGAGGAGGGTTGCTGGTATTGGTTCCTCCGAAAAATACGAGTAGAACTTGTCCGAATTGCGGATATATTTCGGCAAAAAACAGACAAACGCAAGCACATTTCGAATGTACCAAATGCGGATACAAAGAAAATGCCGATGTCGTGGGAGCGATAAATGTATTAAGGGCGG
>NZ_BAAGDP010000082.1:0-307 GCF_054660695.1 Turicimonas sp. TL08 | reverse complement strand
TGAACCTTGGAAATTTCGCTCTCTTGGCAAAAAAATTCTTGTATCCCTTCTCTAAATCTTTCAATGCTTGTTGGAGGACTTGAGAATGACAGTCTTTCAGAAAAGAGTGCTTTTTCTTCCACAGAACGAGACGGTTGGCACACTCTACATAGTTGAACCGATGTGCTTTATCTTTGCCGGAAAGTGACTTTTCTGTGGCTAAAGTTCTGTTATAGACATAGCGACAGGAACCCGCAAATTGGCTCATCAAACGAGCTTGGGCACCACTAGGGCACAATTCAAATCTAAAAGCTCGTCTTATCTGCAT
>NZ_BAAGDP010000081.1:0-316 GCF_054660695.1 Turicimonas sp. TL08 | reverse complement strand
GAATATGTCTGCATCGGCGTCAGGTACAGTTGAGCAGCCCGGGAAAAAGGTCAGACAGAAAAGCGGTTTAAATCGTTCAATTCTTGACCAAGGATGGTATTCTTTCAAGACAATGCTGACTTACAAGGTGGAAGGAAGAGGAGGGTTGCTGGTATTGGTTCCTCCGAAAAATACGAGCAGAACTTGTCCGAATTGCGGATATATTTCGGCAAAAAACAGACAAACGCAAGCACATTTCGAATGTACCAAATGCGGGTACAAAGAAAATGCCGATGTCGTGGGAGCGATAAATGTATTAAGGGCTGGACACGCCCGG
>NZ_BAAGDP010000080.1:0-333 GCF_054660695.1 Turicimonas sp. TL08 | reverse complement strand
GATTAATTCCGAAATCGGAATTGACATGGGCGTTAAGAAGTTTGTTACTTTTTCGAACGGGACTTTCGTAGAGCCGGTCAATAGCTTGAAAAATAATCTAAAGCAGTTAGCTAAACTGCAAAAGAAATTATCTCGACAACAAAAAGGAAGCAGCAATTCTAAGAAAACCAAAGCCAAAATCACAAAACTGCACAGACGCATAGCAAATATAAGAAGAGACTTTCTGCATAAGATCACGACGACAATAGCCAAAAACCACGGTATTGTGTTCATGGAAGATCTAAAAGTATCGAATATGTCTGCATCGGCGTCAGGTACAGTTGAGCAGCCCGG
>NZ_BAAGDP010000079.1:0-341 GCF_054660695.1 Turicimonas sp. TL08 | reverse complement strand
ATGATGAATACATAGTCATGCGAGGCGAACGAGGAGAACTGAAACATCTAAGTATCCTCAGGAAAAGAAATCAACCGAGATTCCGGCAGTAGCGGCGAGCGAACCCGGAGCAGCCTAGTTTTTGATAGTTTGGATGATAGAAAAATGAGATGGAAAGCTCAGCCAAAGAAGGTGATAGCCCTGTATTTAAAATTGTCCGAATGGTACTAAGAAGACGAGAAGTAAGGCGGGACACGAGGAATCCTGTCTGAAGATGGGGGGACCATCCTCCAAGGCTAAATACTAGTGATCGACCGATAGTGAACCAGTACCGTGAGGGAAAGGCGAAAAGAACCCCGGGA
>NZ_BAAGDP010000078.1:0-345 GCF_054660695.1 Turicimonas sp. TL08 | reverse complement strand
CATAAGATCACGACGACAATAGCCAAAAACCACGGTATTGTGTTCATGGAAGATCTAAAAGTATCGAATATGTCTGCATCGGCGTCAGGTACAGTTGAGCAGCCCGGAAAAAAGGTCAGACAGAAAAACGGTTTAAATCGTTCAATTCTTGACCAAGGATGGTATTCTTTCAAGACAATGTTGGCTTACAAGCTGGAAGAAAGAGGAGGGTTGCTGGCATTGGTTCCTCCGAAAAATACGAGCAGAACTTGTCCGAATTGCGGATATATTTCGGTAAAAAACAGACAAACGCAAGCACATTTCGAATGTACCAAATGCGGATACAAAGAAAATGCCGATGTCGTG
>NZ_BAAGDP010000077.1:0-357 GCF_054660695.1 Turicimonas sp. TL08 | reverse complement strand
AGAATGCAGGAAGCCAGCTCTCTGTTAAAACACGCTACAGAATGCCCGATGAGCCCTGCGAGATTATTTCAGCAGATGAAAACTCTTTATTCTTAGCCAGTAAAGAGCCGATGTGGGCCGTCACTCCAGGTCAAAGCGCGGTCCTCTATAACGGGGATGTATGCTTGGGCGGAGCAGTAATCGACAAGTAATTGCCGCCCATGTCAAAAAAGCTCCGTGATTAGCGGAGCTTTTTCCTGAGTTTGATACCGAAACCCCCTTATTTTCATAATTACTATCTGAAAATAAAAGGAAAATCTCTCTTGACTTTTTTTGGTTATATGTAGTAAAATAATGGTAATAGTATAGAGAGGGGTT
>NZ_BAAGDP010000076.1:0-365 GCF_054660695.1 Turicimonas sp. TL08 | reverse complement strand
GGTGAGGTGTTTACCAGAAGTCGTTAGCCTAACCGCAAGGAGGGCGGCGACCACGGTGAGCCTAACCGCAAGGAGGGCGGCGACCACGGTGAGCACCGTGACTAATGTTAAGTCGTAACAAGGTAGCCGTACCGGAAGGTGCGGCTGGATCACCTCCTTTCAAGAGTTTTTGCTCGAGATTTGAGTGTCCGCTCTTATCGGAAGTCGATAGATTTAAGAAGATTGTTCTTTAAAAAACCGGAAATTTGAATCAATTGAAAACGTTTATGGAAACGTAAACGGGTAAAGATTGACGAGTCATTAACAAAGCAAAACTTTGTGAGAAACTTGAAAGCGAAGACATAAACAGCGTAATGGGAACAGCG
>NZ_BAAGDP010000075.1:0-388 GCF_054660695.1 Turicimonas sp. TL08 | reverse complement strand
CCCGAACCTATCAAGGTGCTTAAAGAATCAGCAATTAAAGGAATTGATGCAGGGATTAGAGTATTTCTTACAGATTCGGACAATCAGGAGATTGCGAATCCGAAGAATCTAACCTGTCAGCTGAAAGCACTCCGTAAGCTGAGCAAAGCCGTCTCCAGAAAACAGAAAGGAAGTCATCGAAGAAAGAAAGCAGTAGCAAAACTAAGCAAATTCCATCGACAAGTCTCTCGGAAAAGAGAGGATTTTCAGCATAAGGTCTCAAAGCAAATGGTTGACGAAATCCAAGCAGTCATTGCGGAGAGTTTAAAAATCAAGAATATGCTGCGCAATAAAAGGTTATCTCGTTCAATAGCAGATGCAGCGTGGGGCAATTTTTACAACAAACTTG
>NZ_BAAGDP010000074.1:0-391 GCF_054660695.1 Turicimonas sp. TL08 | reverse complement strand
CGTTTTAACCTGGCCATCAAGAACCGCCGTTTCGCCAGATTAGGGTTGTATTCTCTCCGCTTTATGGCGATTTGTTAGTGAAGCGCCCACTACGGAACCGTACGGTGGGTGCTGTGAGAGGGGGACGGGGCAACCCAACCCTCTACTCGATGTGCGCCCAGCAGGGCGTCTCTCTATAGGGTGCAAATCCCGAACCTGCCCGATGAGGGGAAAGGTTAGCGACTCGGCAAGGGTTCAACGGCGACGTTGAGTCTGAAGGAAGCCGATAGCAAAATGCATGTTCAACGAACAGGAAGCGGATAGGAGGCGGTCTAGGCGGGTTTGGGGGCATGTATACCCAACGCCCAATACTCATACAGGACCCTAGGACGTAGATCCGATGGACAGGCAG
>NZ_BAAGDP010000073.1:0-399 GCF_054660695.1 Turicimonas sp. TL08 | reverse complement strand
TGGCCAAAAAAAGTGTTAGCTATGTGAGTTTTGTCAGCGGATTTTCTTCTGCCAACAAAACGGAATGAATCTTTAACGGTCTGGAATTACGTGAAAACTCTATCTCATTGATTTTGCTGATATGTGTAGGCTCACATCAAACTTTTCTAAAATTAATTTAAAAAAGTTCAGACTTTTCCAAAATAAGTTTTAGAAAAGTTTAACTTGTTTCGCTCATCAAGCCTTGATTAATCGTTCTTTTGTTCTGTATGGGCGCCTCTAAGTGCCTCTTCCTTTTTCCTGAGTTTGATACCGAAACCCCCTTATTTTCATAATTACTATCTGAAAATAAAAGGAAAATCTCTCTTGACTTTTTTTGGTTATATGTAGTAAAATAATGGTAATAGTATAGAGAGGGGT
>NZ_BAAGDP010000072.1:0-477 GCF_054660695.1 Turicimonas sp. TL08 | reverse complement strand
GAGCTTAAGAATTATGAAAGGGGTATCAGTAAGAGTAGGAAATACGGCTGGAAAATCGGTATCCCAAGAAGTTAGAGAAGAATTAGACGGAGGCCAAATTTTGGCAACCACTAAGCATATTTACTATGAAAAAAACGGCAGACCTCAAAGAGTTGCATTAGCTAAGATAATAGGAACAGAGCTATTTGATAATGGCAAAACTATAAAAATCATGCCGGACGGTGCACGGGCAAAACCCTTATATTTCTTTTTTAATAACATATACGACCCCGTTACTTTCCAAGAAATAATTAACGCTAGGTGGTAACCCTAAATCTTTCTTAACAAAACCGCTTATTCAAGCGGTTATTTTTTCCTGAGTTTGATACCGAAACCCCCTTATTTTCATAATTACTATCTGAAAATAAAAGGAAAATCTCTCTTGACTTTTTTTGGTTATATGTAGTAAAATAATGGTAATAGTATAGAGAGGGGTTT
>NZ_BAAGDP010000071.1:0-491 GCF_054660695.1 Turicimonas sp. TL08 | reverse complement strand
CGGAAATTTAGAGCCTGAAAATTTGTTCTTTAAAAAATCGGAAATTTGAATCAATTGAAAACGTTTATGGAAACGTAAACGGGTAAAGATTGACGAGTCATTAACAAAGCAAAACTTTGTGAGAAACTTGAAAGCGAAGACATAAACAGCGTAATGGGAACAGCGTTTAGCGGTTGCTTGTAACGCTGCCGGGCAATAGGCGGCAGGGTTATAGGATCAAGCGACTAAGTGCATGTGGTGGATGCCTTGGCGATCACAGGCGAAGAAAGACGTGGCAGCCTGCGAAAAGCTGCGGGGAGCTGGCAAACGAGCATAGATCCGCAGATATCTGAATGGGGGAACCCAGCCCTTTAAGGGTTATCGCATGATGAATACATAGTCATGCGAGGCGAACGAGGAGAACTGAAACATCTAAGTATCCTCAGGAAAAGAAATCAACCGAGATTCCGGCAGTAGCGGCGAGCGAACCCGGAGCAGCCTAGTTTTTGATA
>NZ_BAAGDP010000070.1:0-501 GCF_054660695.1 Turicimonas sp. TL08 | reverse complement strand
TAAAGAGGTGTTCCGTTAAAGGATTGGGATATTCAAATTAACTACGGGATAAAGACTGGTTGTAACGAAGCTTTTATTATCAACAACGAAAAAAGAGAAGAAATTCTTTTAAATTGCTTGACAGAAGAAGAGAGAAAAATTACAGCTGAAATAATTCGACCTATTCTTCGAGGCCGGGATATTGAGAGGTATGGTTACAAGTGGGAAGATACTTGGCTTATTAACACTCATAACGGAATAAAAGGGAAGGGGAAAAGGGTGCATGTCGAAGACTTGCCTTCAATTAAAGCTCACTTAGACCAGTATCTAACTAAACTATCTCGACGGGCAGATAAAGGAGATACTCCTTACAATCTTCGTAACTGCGCTTATTTGGACCATTTTTCTAAACCGAAAATCATGTGGAAACGGGTAGGTTCAATTCTAAGATTCTCTTATGACAAGGAAGGGCACTTTGGGCTAGATAGTACTTGTTTCGCTATAGGAGAGCATCTTGAGTTT
>NZ_BAAGDP010000069.1:0-507 GCF_054660695.1 Turicimonas sp. TL08 | reverse complement strand
TAGTCTCCTACACGATCCTTTGTTACCGTGATGCTTCTTACGATGCCAAGAATCGGACGGTGAATAACGGCTTTTATCGGATTGCACTTCGGAATCTTGATCCAATTTTCGCCAACGGATATGCTTGTGCAGTGATAACTGGATTGTTTTCCGTTTTTGCTTTTGAACTTTGGATATTTAGCTCTTTTAGCAAAGAAGTTTTTAAATGCCGTATCCGCATGACGAACGGCTTCCTGCAAGCTGATCGAATCATATTGGGCAAGCCAAGCGTATTTGCGGGACTTCTTTGCTATTGAGAGCAGCGGCTTCAATTCTTTGATAATGGAAAGAGATATGCCTTTCTTTTCATAAAATCTCTTTTTCAGTGCTGCAGAGCGATTGAAACAAAAGCGCACAGCTCCGAATTGGCCGGATAAAAATTCCTTTTGTTCTTTAGTCGGGTACAGCCGAACTTTCGTAGCCTGCAACATCTCATTTCCTTATCTACTTTAATTGTATGACAGATCA
>NZ_BAAGDP010000068.1:0-518 GCF_054660695.1 Turicimonas sp. TL08 | reverse complement strand
GGTGAGCACCGTGACTAATGTTAAGTCGTAACAAGGTAGCCGTACCGGAAGGTGCGGCTGGATCACCTCCTTTCAAGAGTTTTTGCTCGAGATTTGAGTGTCCGCTCTTATCGGAAGTCGATAGATTGAAGAAGAGAATAGGCCAAAGGCTAAGGGTCTTTAGCTCAGCTGGTTAGAGCACCGTCTTGATAAGGCGGGGGTCGATGGTTCAAGTCCATCAAGACCCACCAAAGTCTTTCATGGGGGTATAGCTCAGCTGGGAGAGCACCTGCTTTGCAAGCAGGGGGTCAACGGTTCGATCCCGTTTACCTCCACCAGATTCCTGAAATAAGTGCTTGATGAGTATTTATTTCAGGTAATTTAGAGCCTGAAAATTTGTTCTTTAAAAAATCGGAAATTTGAATCAATTGAAAACGTTTATGGAAACGTAAACGGGTAAAGATTGACGAGTCATTAACAAAGCAAAACTTTGTGAGAAACTTGAAAGCGAAGACATAAACAGCGTAATGGGAACAGCG
>NZ_BAAGDP010000067.1:0-534 GCF_054660695.1 Turicimonas sp. TL08 | reverse complement strand
TTTCTTTTTGTTGTCGAGATAATTTCTTTTGCAGTTTAGCTAACTGCTTTAGATTATTTTTCAAGCTATTGACCGGCTCTACGAAAGTCCCGTTCGAAAAAGTAACAAACTTCTTAACGCCCATGTCAATTCCGATTTCGGAATTAATCCTCCGCTTAGGCTCTATTTCAAATTCAGTCTGAATGGAAACGAACCACTTTAGACCTTCTCGAGATACCGTAATGTTCTTTGGTTTGCCAATGATGCTTCTGCTCTTTCTGTAGCCGACTGTCCCGATTTTCGGCAAATAGATCCTTTTTTTATTCTCATCTATTTTAAATCCCTGCGGGAATCGGAATGAATCGTGCTGAAATTTCTTTTTGAACCTTGGAAAATTCGCTCTCTTAGCAAAAAAGTTCTTGTACCCCTTCTCCAAATCTTTCAATGCTTGTTGGAGTACTTGAGAATGACAGTCTTTCAGAAAAGAGTGCTTTTTCTTCCACAGAACGAGACGGCTGGCACACTCTACATAGTTGAACCGATGTGCTTTATCTT
>NZ_BAAGDP010000066.1:0-544 GCF_054660695.1 Turicimonas sp. TL08 | reverse complement strand
AGCTCGTTTGATGAGCCAATTTGCGGGTTCCTGTCGCTATGTCTATAACAGAACTTTAGCCACAGAAAAGTCACTTTACGGCAAAGATAAAGCACATCGGTTCAACTATGTAGAGTGTGCCAACCGTATTGTTCTGTGGAAGAAAAAGCGCTCTTTTCTGAAAGACTGTCACTCTCAAGTCCTCCAACAAGCATTGAAAGATTTAGAGAAGGGATACAAGAATTTTTTTGCCAAAAGAGCGAATTTTCCAAGGTTCAAAAAGAAATTTCAGCACGATTCATTCCGATTCCCGCAGGGATTCAAAATAGATGAGGATAAACAAAGGATCTATTTGCCGAAAATCGGGACAGTCAGCTACAGAAAGAGCAGAAGCATCATTGGCAAACCAAAGAACATTACGGTATCCCGACAAGGTCAAAAGTGGTTCGTTTCCATTCAGACTGAATTTGAAATAGAGCCTAAGCGGATGATTAATTCCGAAATCGGAATTGACATGGGCGTTAAGAAGTTTGTTACTTTTTCGAACGGGACTTTCGTAGAGCCG
>NZ_BAAGDP010000065.1:0-549 GCF_054660695.1 Turicimonas sp. TL08 | reverse complement strand
GTGAGTCTAGTGAGGCAAACGGAGTAGGAAATACTCCGTCAAAACCGAAACGAAGAGTAAGAGCGACAACAGAGATTAAACAAAAGAGTTTGATCCTGGCTCAGATTGAACGCTGGCGGAACGCTTTACACATGCAAGTCGAACGGTAACGAGGAGGAAAGCTTGCTTTCCTCCGTCGACGAGTGGCGAACGGGTGAGTAAGACATCGGAACGTATCCGCTCGTGGGGGACAACTTCCCGAAAGGGGAGCTAATACCGCATGAGATCCGAGGATGAAAGAGGGGGACCCTTAGGGGCCTCTCGCGAGCGGAGCGGCCGATGACTGATTAGCTAGTTGGTAAGGTAAAGGCTTACCAAGGCGACGATCAGTAGCTGGTCTGAGAGGACGACCAGCCACACTGGGACTGAGACACGGCCCAGACTCCTACGGGAGGCAGCAGTGGGGAATTTTGGACAATGGGCGCAAGCCTGATCCAGCTATTCCGCGTGTGGGATGACGGCCTTCGGGTTGTAAACCACTTTTGTAGAGAACGAAAAGTCTGTTGATAA
>NZ_BAAGDP010000064.1:0-550 GCF_054660695.1 Turicimonas sp. TL08 | reverse complement strand
TTCATCTAACTTCTCCAAGGATACCTCGGGTTTCAACCCGAGGAGGAATTGGACAGCTTTTCCAACTGTAGGAATAACCATCCGAGTGTGTAATTAATCTGCAATAGCGATAGGAAATACCTTGTATTGTTTGGCCGGAGGTTTGAAGATTGAAGGATCCTGTTTTACGGACAGCAACCTTTCCTACATACACGCCTTTTTTCTTGCCTTTCGGAATAATCGCTTTGACCATATCTCCAGTTGAAAATCCGTAAACTTTCTTCTGCCTCATGCAGATGCCTCGTGGAAATCCATACTTATCAGTTCTCGTTCTTTGATAGGCTCCACGGCCACAACATTGAATGTTCAGGACATTGAGGTTTCTCCAATTTGTCACTGATGGAACATTGCCCACACAGAGTGCATCTAGCCAATGCGCTTTTGGAATACCGAATTTTTTGCGGTTAAACTTAGTTAAAGCTCCTGAACCAGCTTCAAAGGGAAAACCAGTTGATTTCAGTTTGTTAAACAGTTTCCAACGGGTGGCATTAACAGAAGCTGCGTCTTTAAG
>NZ_BAAGDP010000063.1:0-642 GCF_054660695.1 Turicimonas sp. TL08 | reverse complement strand
GGAACTCAGACCAACGCTCTCAGAGCGTCTGTTACAACACAAGGCGGGCAGAACTGCGCGGTGCGGTAGACAGCCGAAGCAAGAGGAGCTAGTCATGGCGAAATCACAATGGACGAAAGCAGAACCTAAAGGACTTCCGCTAATCGAGATTGTATGTTTAGTTCTCGAGGAAGCGGCCCAGAAGGTGGTAAGAAATAAAGGTGCGGCCGGCGTAGACGGCATCACTTTTGAGGACTTACCGAAATTTCTGGAGAAACACGGGGAGAAAATCAAGCAGAAACTGAGAAACGGCACCTATATACCGGCGCCCGTCAAACGGGTGGACATTCCCAAACCTAACGGCGGAACAAGAATGTTGGGAATACCAACATTGCTTGATCGCACAATCCAACAGGCCATAGTGATGACCATAGGAGGCGACTTTGAGGAACAATTCTCAAATAAAAGCTATGGGTTTAGGGAAGGAAGAAACTGCCAGCAGGCAGTGCTGAAAGCTCAAGAATATGTGGAATCAGGCAAATGTTGGGTTGTAGAAATGGATCTGTCCAAATTCTTTGACAGAGTCAACCACGACATTCTGATGGATAGAGTCAGCCGAGTGATAACAGATAAGCCACTCCTGAAGCTAATAAGAAGATACCT
>NZ_BAAGDP010000062.1:0-676 GCF_054660695.1 Turicimonas sp. TL08 | reverse complement strand
ATTCTAAAGACCAGAATGAGTTAAGGCTGACGTCATATGCAGAAGGGGCTAAGAAGCGGGCGCCCGTTGCATTGCGCATCCTAGGCAAAGGAGCACTTAGAGGAACCATTCAGCTCATTAAAAAACTCGACGTCTACGAACTGAGAGTCTGCCGTGAAGCCTTATGCAAACCGGAAAGGACTGAAGGAGAGATTGTTGGCTTCGATACCGGTTATACGGAAGTCGCAGCTTTAAGCAACGGAGCTTTTGTCGGGAAAAGGCTCGATCAGTACATGGTCAATCAGGTCTCTCGGATCGTGAAATCTGCTGCAGAAGTTTATGATGTTAAGGTCAGAATCGAGACAGTTGGTTCGGCTGTTAATTTGGAAACGGATCAAGAGATCTCTCTCCGACTTCAAAAAATTGCCGAGCAGGTTGAGTCAGTTGAACGAGTTGCCTATTACAACGACATAGCAGCTTCTGAGGATTGTACTTGGCTTATTAAGCGAGTACGTGACAGAGGCGGAAAGGCCGGATACTTCTTATTCGGCTGTAACCATCACGGCCACCTTGACATCCTCCTCTTCGTGAACGAAGAGGATTCCCTACCACCACTACAACAGCCGTAGCCTATTGTTGTAGAAGGTCTCGTTGGGTTCCTGCTGACAACGGCCTTACTGCACCGTTCATTTCACAG
>NZ_BAAGDP010000061.1:0-737 GCF_054660695.1 Turicimonas sp. TL08 | reverse complement strand
ACTTTACTTGCTACAACCAACGTAGGCTTTAAGCTTCACGGTTATAGGATCAAGCCTCACGAGCAATTAGTATCAGTTAGCTCAATGCCTTACAGCACTTACACACCTGACCTATCGACGTCCTGGTCTAGAACGACTCTTTTGGGAGGTTTTACCTCCGGGAAGACTCATCTTCAGGCAAGTTTCCCGCTTAGATGCTTTCAGCGGTTATCTCTTCCGCACTTAGCTACCCGGCAATGCCACTGGCGTGACAACCGGTACACCAGAGGTGCGTCCACTCCGGTCCTCTCGTACTAGGAGCAGCCCCCGTCAATCTTCCAACGCCCACGGCAGATAGGGACCAAACTGTCTCACGACGTTTTAAACCCAGCTCACGTACCTCTTTAAATGGCGAACAGCCATACCCTTGGGACCGACTTCAGCCCCAGGATGAGATGAGCCGACATCGAGGTGCCAAACACCGCCGTCGATATGAACTCTTGGGCGGTATCAGCCTGTTATCCCCAGAGTACCTTTTATCCGTTGAGCGATGGCCCTTCCATTCAGTGCCACCGGATCACTATGACCTGCTTTCGCATCTGCTCGAGTTGTGGCTCTCGCAGTCAAGCACGCTTTTGCCATTGCACTATCAGCACGATTTCCGACCGTACCTAGCGTACCTTCGTACTCCTCCGTTACCCTTTAGGAGGAGACCGCCCCAGTCAAACTGCCTACCATGCACGGTCCCAAACAGTGTT
>NZ_BAAGDP010000060.1:0-770 GCF_054660695.1 Turicimonas sp. TL08 | reverse complement strand
GGACCATACAATCTTCGTAACTGCGCTTATTTGGACCATTTTTCTAAACCGAAAATCATGTGGAAACGGGTAGGTTCAATTCTAAGATTCTCTTATGACAAGGAAGGGCACTTTGGGCTAGATAGTACTTGTTTCGCTATAGGAGAGCATCTTGAGTTTTTAGTATGTCTCCTTAACTCACCAATGGGTCACTATTTGTTAAGGAATGCTCCAAAAACAGGGACTGGTGACTTGCTCATTAGCGTGCAAGCAGTTGAACCCATTCTAGCGCCAAAGCCCGAAGACACATCAATTTATGAAAGGTATCTGGCTAATGGTCTTTTTAACGAGGAAACCGAAAGAGAAATTAACAAAGCTATATATGAGCTATATGACCTCACCGACGAAGAAATTAGTTTGATTGAGCAATCGCAATTAACTCCGTAACTGTGTCCTTTATAAATCTAACCTCCTCTTTTGTAAAACAGAAGGCATCGAAAACATTTTTTCCTTTTTCTAGAGGAGGTATTGGAATGTGTTCAACATACTGTTGCCGCATCTGAACGCCTCCACTATCTAAAGTTGCAACGTTCTTCAAGAAATAATAGGCAGCATAATCAGAATTTAAAACTTCGCATAAGAGCTCCAAATCTTTCCCCGTGAAAAAACATAAGCTGTCAACCGTAAACATTTCTTTCTCAACATATGCGAATCGAGGAAAGGTATTATCCTGGGTTTTAGATATCCTCATCAGACGTGGCCAGACAATTTTTGGTTTTAAAAAATCCTCC
>NZ_BAAGDP010000059.1:0-775 GCF_054660695.1 Turicimonas sp. TL08 | reverse complement strand
CGTTAATACCGATCTGCTTAGGAGGAGTATTCCTAATTAATAAACCTCACTTAATATCGTCAGAACTGCCATACATTAGTTTAGGATTTGCGAGTGCTTTTTTTCTCTCCTGTGCCAGCTTATCTCTCAAGAAGCTCGGGGCTCTCAAAGAATCCCCGCTCAGAACGATTCTTTATTTTGCCAGCGCATGCACCTTAACCGGAATTATTATCAACGCTATACA
Organism: Turicimonas sp. TL08; assembly: GCF_054660695.1. Taxonomy (NCBI): domain Bacteria; kingdom Pseudomonadati; phylum Pseudomonadota; class Betaproteobacteria; order Burkholderiales; family Sutterellaceae; genus Turicimonas; species Turicimonas sp. TL08. The sequence continues at coordinate 552 of NZ_BAAGDP010000059.1, read as the reverse complement.
GAAGACAGATCTGCTTGCCGGCTTCTTCTCTCCAATTAGCTGGGCTTTATTTTTGTTCACTCTACTGCAACAATTGACGGTAACCCTGGGCTGGGGACGAGGGTCAACTCTCTTAAATTGTGTTTTTCAATTTTTTGGTGTTCCTTGCGCCATATTCATTGGACTAGTAATTTTCGAAGAAAGTCTTTCGTCTTCTGAACTTACCGGTATAACTATACTTGTGATCACCGAGGCAAGTGCCCTATGGATGATGAGAGAGCGAAAAGATTGATACCTCATTCTGGCAAAAATTTAGTTGCTTTCCTCTTTTGGTTTCCTGATCTTTAGTCCTTTAACAGTTCAAAAGATTAAAAGGATAGCTAACGGACTGGAGGTATCTGGCGAGGAAAGGAAAGTCTGGGCTTTCTTTCCATTCAGTAAAGATAAGAACTCATCTATGTATCAGTGGAGAAATTCTTATGAAAAGCACGAATGAATTTATTTACCAATGCTAAGGTCCTTTGCTCTATCTTTTAACTTCATACAGAGCCACCTTCTTCCAGCTTAGTTTTT
>NZ_BAAGDP010000058.1:0-867 GCF_054660695.1 Turicimonas sp. TL08 | reverse complement strand
GTGGGAGCAAAGCAAAATTGCATCAGGCCGTAGCTGACGAGCATTGCACCAAGCCACCAGGCCTGTGAGGCAGAGTTGCCGGCGAGCTTACCCACAAGTTGGGGAAGGACGGGAATAATCAACCCTATCCCTAAAATGTCTAATAGAACACATACCAAAATAAATGGCAGGCCCGGATGGAAACTTCTCTTCATATGTCCTCGGCACGAATAAGTCCGAAAATCTAGCACATGAATTTTATCTACACCTGAGGAAAACACTTAAGATGGCGACAATGCCAATGAGAATGTAAGTAAGTCCTTCAAAGAAAAAAGACCTTGCCGGCTAAATACCGACAAGGCCGCTTTGTAAAAGTATGGAAGAAATCTTTAGACGGAATCAGTTGCTCTGTTCCGATAGCTGCTTAATTCTTTTCTTCTTCAATATCTCGTTAGAGTTCTTTTTGCTCCTCTTTGTTTTGGGAATCTAAAACGAAGTTCACAACGAAAAGCATTGTCAAGATAGCATCGATAAAGTTTCTCTCGTCCGTATTATCCCAATCTTGCAGTGGTGGTATCTCAACAATGTCTGCGAGGGCTTCTGGAATCCGCTGTTCGGTTTCAAAGAGTTTGAACTGATCTGTCAGCCAGCTTGCATATTCTTCCCTCATATACTTAGCAAAGTCTCTGAGCTCCGGCCAACGTTCATTCAATCTTTCATCAGCTTTTCTCAATTCGTTGAAGAGACTGAGCGTCTGTTTCCCTGGAATTTTCATAAAGCGATACAGGTCTCTTAGGAAAGATAGCTGGTTGTCTAGCTGATACAAGTCGATGGCACTTGAGTCAGCCAGTTCTTCCAGTTTTTGAACTAGCTTTCTGCAATCCTTTT
>NZ_BAAGDP010000057.1:0-876 GCF_054660695.1 Turicimonas sp. TL08 | reverse complement strand
CTCGTCCTCGTGATAATTCAACCGGTTTTACGATTCAGTGGGGCAAATGCACTCCTAAATCGTGGTTTAATTACCCAAGAAGTTTTAATACTTCCTATCCACCTATTGGCGGCTGGCTTTCTAACGGCAAAAGCGCCAGAGGTGTAGAAGCGAATTCTTTTAATAACTCAGGCGCAACTATGATTGAAAGTGGTGGTGGAGCTGTAACTAATGCGAATTCAATAGCATATATCGTGGTTGGTTTTAGTTGAGCAACGTTTAACTAAATCCAACAGCAATCCAGGAACAGCCTGTAAAAGAACTTTGTTGTCCACCACTAATCCGGACAATATTATTGGCTACACGCTCCCATGTAAGCAGACATCCTGAGTTATTTGCATAACTACCTTTACGAAAACTTAGATCAACTTGATAGGTAGTGCTACTGAAACTTCTAGGGAAATAAACATCCGTAGATTTATTGTTTGGGTAGCCTAACTCTCCCCACTGGACTGTGAATCCGGTTGAGTTATCACGAGGATTAGCTGAATCCAATGGCAACAAAATAGAATGTAGCTGGTAAATTGCAGTCTGTTTGTGCGGTAAATCCTGTTGTTCCAACACTTGCAACAGTAATGTGGTCCAAGTTGCCCGAGTTGACAGAAAATTGCACTGAGTAACACGCACTAAAACTTCTTGGAAAGCCTAACCATGGATTTTTGTTACCAGATTGATAACTTTGTCCCCACTGGAGCGTGAATCCGGTGGAATTATCACGAGCCCATCCATTTGTACCGTTGGAAACCGACCAATTTGAAGTATTTGTATTGGTGTCTTGAGTCCAAACAGAAAACTCAGTGCCATCTCCACGAGTAAAAATTACCTGAGTTCCAGAAG
>NZ_BAAGDP010000056.1:0-1067 GCF_054660695.1 Turicimonas sp. TL08 | reverse complement strand
AAAGCCCGAGGCTTGCAAAAGTCTGGTTGACCAGCTTCAGTCAGCAATGCTGACTACGTTGCAAAGAGGTTCAAGACTCACTCCGGGGTGCTTCCTCAGCTCCGGACCCTGAAAGTTCCGAAAGCAGACAAGCTATGGGTAAGTACGAAACGGTTCGGAACAAAACGCCGCTCTGCAACATTGGCGAGGGGAACAACACCGAAAGGTGTTTGCCACGGACAAGTCGAAAGACAAGTCCAGTAACCGTAAGGTAATTTATTTGTGACGACATTCGTATTTGTATTAGATAGGAAAGGCAGGAGCCTGATGCCCTGTCATCCGGCAAGAGCAAGGAAACTCCTGAAAAAAGGACGGGCACGGGTTCATAAGGTTTTCCCGTTTACAATCCGTCTGACGGATCGAGAACTGGAAAACTCATCTGTCCAACCGATGCTTATCAAGATTGATCCCGGTTCCAAAGAGACAGGTATTGCTCTGGTGCGGGAAGAGAAAAACAAAGGGCATCATGCTTTGTACTTTATCAATCTTCAGCATCGAGGTCAGCAGATACGCAATGCACTCTACAAGAGGCGTTGTTTGAGACGAAGCCGAAGAAGCCGTAATCTCCGTTACCGCTCACCTCGGTTCCTGAACCGCAGGAGAGCAGAGGGGTGGCTTGCTCCTTCGCTGCAGCATCGAGCAGACTGCATTCTTTCTTGGGTTTCGCGATTGCGCAAGATAGCCCCCGTTGAAAGAATCAGCCAAGAGCTTGTAAAGTTCGATACGCAGCTTATCCAGAACTCGAAAATTGAAGGGATTGAGTATCAACAAGGAGAGCTGGCTGGTTACGAACTCCGGGAGTATCTGCTTGAAAAATTCGGCCGCAAGTGCATCTACTGCGGAGCAGACAATGTCCCACTTAATATCGATCATGTAATACCAAAATCCAAAGGCGGCTCTAACCGAGTCAGCAATCTCGTTTTGGCTTGTGTTCAATGCAATCAGAAGAAAGGTTCCAGGAGCGTTGAGGAGTTTCTGAAAGACAAGCCGGAAGTTCTGCGGCAAATCAAGAATCAATTAAAACAACC
>NZ_BAAGDP010000055.1:0-1114 GCF_054660695.1 Turicimonas sp. TL08 | reverse complement strand
AAACAGTTTAATGTCTCGATTCAGATTCTCGATGATCCGGAAGACGAAGCTTTTGAAACGGAACTGGTTAAGGATGTAATTACGCTGATGACTGTGTTCTCGGCTCGTCTTTACGGAAAAAGGAGCTGGAAGAATCGACGGGCTCTAGAACAAACTCAATCGAATTCTGTGCCAATTGGCAATTAGATGAACTCCTTACCGACAGATACCCCCTGTTTCGTGTAAAGTGGGGGGATGAAGACCGTAAATTCTTTACCATTGACAGTAACGCGATTGTTCGCACCGATTCCTCCTGAGACTCAGGCGGAGTTGGATTTGTTATGTGAGCTTTACGGTAGAACATTGCAGAAGTTCCAAATGGCTTTCTGCACTCACGAGCTCAGAGAAAAAGTTTGGAACTGGCGCACCTTTAGAGATGAAATCGTTCATTGCCTAAATCTTCCGCAGCTGAAGTTTGAAACTTTGCTTGAAGATCTCAAAGTGCAAGGGAAACGCTCGCAGGTCGAACTTTTGAAGTTTCTGCGTTCTCAGCAGAGCTCAGAAGGGCCACACCTGCAGGCTCGTCATTGGAAATTGTGCTTAGAAGAGGCGAGCCAAGGACTTCGTACCTATTGGCAGACTGTAAAAGCAGAATTAAAAAGACAATGGGAAGGTTTTTCGGCCGCTATTCCAACGAGCCTCAAACACTCGTCTATATCAATTGGATTTTAAGAGAGACTGAGCAGCAGTTTTACATGGCTTCTCAAGGAAAAGTTCCATATCCTCAGCCTCCTAAGCTCAATCCAAAAGAAACGGACGCTGAAGAAAGATACCGGAAGCGGCTGGCAGCCTTTGAGAAGCTCAAAGAAGACATTAAAAATGTTAAGAGGTATGCCGTTGCTAAGCGAGTCTATTGCGCAATCAAGAAAGTCCGCAGAAAGATAAGGCTTCCTCACTGCCGTCTTAGTTCCAACAGAGCAGACTTTGACAGCAGCTGCTGGAGATTAAATTCTAAAGACCAGAATGAGTTAAGGCTGACGTCATATGCAGAAGGGGCTAAGAAGCGGGCGCCCGTTGCATTGCGCATCCTAGGCAAAGGAGCACTTAGAGGAACCATTCAGCTCATTAAAAAACT
>NZ_BAAGDP010000053.1:0-1480 GCF_054660695.1 Turicimonas sp. TL08 | reverse complement strand
TTAATGACATGGAACCCTTCTGCTCCTCATTGGAGAATGGGAGCAAAATAAAAATGTTTGTAAAAATTTTCCAAATTTGGAGGTTCCATGTCAACCAAAAGAATACTCTCAAATACGATTGATACCAACCAGGAATACGAAGTTGTCGGCTTAGATTTGGCAAAAAATTGCGTCAGTGCTGCTCTGATAACAATCGAAGGTGAACTTATAGGCATTGATCGACTCGAATACCAGGATCTGCGGAAATGTGCCCAAGAGATGCCAGCAACAACATTCGCTATGGAGCCATGTTGCGAGATGAATTTGCTGGTCAATGAACTGGAAAGTTGGGGACATAGATGTGTCGTCATCGACGGGAAGAATGTTCAAAATTATATTGAAACGCATTTTTCCAATCAGAAAACGGACCTCAACGATGCACAAGCTCTGGCATTCTTGGCAAGAGATAAACAGATCCGGCTTATCAAACCTAAGGATCGGCAACAGTTGGAATTTGCATGTCTGACCACTCTGCGAGAACAGTATGTCAAGCAATATAGACAGACCCTAGTATCGCTCAAAGGAATCTGTCAGAGCTGGGGGTTGAACATTTCCAAAGGGATCAGCGGAAAGGCACGCCTAAGCGAAATGATCGAGAAATATGAGAAGTTTCCAGAAGAACTTAGGAGAGAGCTCCAAAACATGGTTAAACATGCACAGGAGGTACAAAAGGCATTGACAGAAATTAACAAAACGTTAAAACAGGTAAGCAAGGGCGATGAGCTTTGCAAAATGGTACAAACGGTCCCAGGAATTGGTCTGGTATGTGCTTGTAGGCTCAAAGCGACCATCGGCGATATTTCCAGATTCAAGCATCCAAAGAACTTTCCTGCTTACTTTGGACTGGTTCCGAGAAGCATCTCTACGGGGCACAATGAAAAGAAAGGACGTTTAACAAAACGTGGAGATAAGACTATGAGGAGTCTTATGATTCAAGCAGCCGGATCCGTAATTCTCATGGCTAATAAGGGAAATTTAAAGGCCAGAGCTTTGTCGAAATGGATCTTAAAGAAGCAAAGGGAAAAAATGCCCTGGGGCAAGCTCACGTGTGCTGTGGCAGCAAAGCTTCTGAGAATTATCAGAGCAATGCTGATCAGCGGTAAATCATTCAATCCCAAAGTTGCTGCAATTGCCAAGTGCTCTTTGCCAAAGCAAACCGTTTAAAGGACATTAGAGATAACAAGAAAATTCGAGCACAATCAACTACAACTTAGCATGAGAAAGCCGAAAGGCCCGTTCCACAGCCTGCGCAGACTGATTGTTTTACAAACATTAGGCTTTATGAGGCACGAGCGGACTGATCTTGAAGTTCATGGTAGGCAAAGAAAGTTAATAGCGACTTTTTAAACAGCCTGAAAAGATTGGTAGATTGGCCACTTCCATGTATTGAGTTAGATTGAGTGGATCTGAATTTCAACCAACTTCACACGGAATAAAAAAA
>NZ_BAAGDP010000052.1:0-1828 GCF_054660695.1 Turicimonas sp. TL08 | reverse complement strand
ACGAGAAGTAAGGCGGGACACGAGGAATCCTGTCTGAAGATGGGGGGACCATCCTCCAAGGCTAAATACTAGTGATCGACCGATAGTGAACCAGTACCGTGAGGGAAAGGCGAAAAGAACCCCGGGAGGGGAGTGAAATAGAACCTGAAACCGCATGCATACAAACAGTAGGAGCCTCAATCTGAGGTGACTGCGTACCTTTTGCATAATGGGTCAGCGACTTACATTCTGTGGCGAGGTTAACCGGATAGGGAAGCCGAAGCGAAAGCGAGTTCGAATAGAGCGAATAGTCGCAGGGTGTAGACCCGAAACCAGATGAGCTATCCATGGCCAGGTTGAAGGTGTGGTAACACACACTGGAGGACCGAACCGACTAGTGTTGCAAAATTAGCGGATGAGCTGTGGATAGGGGTGAAAGGCCAAACAAATCTGGAGATAGCTGGTTCTCCCCGAAAACTATTGAGGTAGTGCCTCGTGTGAAGGCTCCAGGGGGTAGAGCACTGTTTTGGCTAGGGGGACATGTAGTCTTACCAAACCAAGGCAAACTCCGAATACCTGGAAGCTATACACGGGAGACAGAGCACCGGGTGCTAACGTCCGGACTCAAAAGGGAAACAACCCAGACCGCCGGCTAAGGTCCCCAATAGCAGCTAAGTGGAAAACGAAGTGGAAAGGCCGTGACAACCAGGAAGTTGGCTTAGAAGCAGCCATCCTTCAAAGAAAGCGTAATAGCTCACTGGTCGAGTCTTTCTGCGCGGAAGATGTAACGGGGCTAAGCTGCTAACCGAAGCCGCGGATGCTTGGATAAATCCAAGCGTGGTAGGGGAGCGTTCTGTAAGTCTGAGAAGGCGGATTGAGAAGTCTGCTGGAGATATCAGAAGTGCGAATGCTGACATGAGTAACGTTAAAGAGGGTGAAAAGCCCTCTCGCCGCAAGCCCAAGGTTTCCTGCTCTACGTTCATCGGAGCAGGGTGAGTCGGCCCCTAAGGTCAGGCCGAAAGGCGTAGCCGATGGGAACCGGGTTAATATTCCCGGACCGCTGTCAGATGCGAAGGGGTGACGGAGAGGATAAGGTCATCCGAGTGTTGGAATACTCGGTACTTAGACGAGGACGGTTGGCAGGCAAATCCGCCAACGTATCGTCCGGATCGGAAGTGGTGCTCCCACGGGAGCGAAGTGATTAGAAACTCTTCCAGGAAAAACCTCTAAGCTCCAGTCTGACAGGACCGTACCGCAAACCGACACTGGTGGGCGAGCTGAATATGCTCAGGCGCTTGAGAGAACTCGGGAGAAGGAACTCGGCAAATTGACACCGTAACTTCGGAAGAAGGTGTGCCGCAGTAGCGTGAGAGGAGAAACACCTCAAGCGTGAGACGGTCTCAGAGAATAGGTGGCTGCGACTGTTTATTAAAAACACAGCACTCTGCAAAGTCGAAAGACGACGTATAGGGTGTGATGCCTGCCCGGTGCTGGAAGATTAATTGATGGGCTGAGAGGCCTTGATCGAAGTCCCAGTAAACGGCGGCCGTAACTATAACGGTCCTAAGGTAGCGAAATTCCTTGTCGGGTAAGTTCCGACCTGCACGAATGGCATAACGATGGCCACACTGTCTCCTCCCGAGACTCAGTGAAGTTGAAGTGTTTGTGATGATGCAATCTACCCGCGGCTAGACGGAAAGACCCCATGAACCTTTACTGCAGCTTTGCATTGAACTGTGAACCGATTTGTGTAGGATAGGTGGGAGACAGAGAAAGAGGAGCGCCAGCTCCTCTGGAGTCGACCTTGAAATACCACCCTGATTTGTTTGCGGTTCTAACCAAGACAGGT
>NZ_BAAGDP010000051.1:0-1998 GCF_054660695.1 Turicimonas sp. TL08 | reverse complement strand
CTGAAAAATTGCATTTCTAGAATACCTAACTTTTTAAAATCCTAAAAAATTCTTTATTTTCAGTTGCTTTCGTTGACTTTTTGTGCTAAACTAGATAACCTAAATAGATAATTTATGAGATCATGAGCACACCGAAACTACCTCCGCTGATTATTAAGAAAAGCCCCTCTGCTTTCTACGTTTACACCTACAAGAACAAGTGGAACAGCGAAAAAGCTAGAAGCGAGCGTGTTGAATTTAAGAAAGTCGGAACGGTGGTGTCCGGTCAAAAAGAAGGACGCATCCGCTGGGATGAAAAATTTTTAGAAGAGCGTCCGGAACTTAGAAACTTTATTTGTGAAAGGAAGGCTAAAGGCTACGTGTTTGAACCTCTGGAAAAAGAGACCGGCCTTAGCCTCAAGCAAGTCCTTAGCATCAAGCAATTACATGCAGGGGCGACCTGGGCTTTAGACCAAATTGTCAGCAGCACCCCGATAGGTCCGGCTCTGAAGAAAGCCTTTCCTCAGAAACGAGACTATCTAAAGATTCTTTCCATTGTTTATTTCATAATTCTTAATGAAAACAACAATATTTCTCGATATCCGAATTTTACTGAAACAACCCGTTTACCTTGGCCCGGTGCTCTTCATGCATCAACTATCGGAAGAATTTTTAGACGAATAAAAAGCCAACAGATTGAAAATTATTTTACGGAGGTCCAAAAAGGTTTATTGGAGCTAAAAATCAAAGCAAACGACACCGATAAACTTACGCTGGCACTGGACTCAACATCTATATCGAGCTACTCCGAAAAACTTCCAAATGTTGTCCGAGGCAGAAACAAGGACGAAGATAATTTGCCTCAAATCAATTTATTAATGCTCGTCGACTCTAAAACTGGACTTCCTCTTTTTTATAGACACTATGATGGCAATGTCCCTGACGCTCAGACTGTAAGAAGAGTTATTGCCGATAACTCCAGACTGAAACTGACAGATGTAGTGTTGGTCTCAGATAAAGGCTACAGCAGCAATAAAAACATCAACGATTGTTTAAGAAATGATGTTGGCTTGCTCTTCAATATGAAGTGCGGTGTAAAAGGTAGCCTCACTCAAGAAGTGATAGATGAAGAGATGGCCAACCTTAGAGATCTGAACAAACGAGATTGGTATACCGAAGCATTCCAGGTAACAAAAAAAATTGAATGGAGCTATGAGAGACAACCGGTTCCGGGAAAGAGGTCAAGCAAGAATACGCGGGACGTGGCAACGCTTTACTGGCATATCTACTTCGATAAGCAAATTGCCGAAAAAGTCACTCAAGGTCTTTTTGAAAGAATAGGAAAAATTCAAGAAAAGCTTCATAAGAAAGAGAGCCTTGACGAGAATGAACAAACTTTGTTCGAAGAAGTCTTTGAAAAAGCAGAAAGCACCGACGAAGATACACCCGTAAGCTATACCATCAATAATAAAAAGGTTGATGAAAAGCTCAGATATAAGGGTTACAGAGTTCTGGTCAGCAATGAAATATCCGATGCCCGCAAGGCCTGGTGCGCCTATCAAGAGCGCTGGAAAGTCGAAGACACCTTTAAGACTTTAAAGTCCCGCTTAGGATGCTCTCGCAACAGAGTCTCAGACAATGAATCTTTAAACGGAAAAATCTTTGTGCAATTCTTGGCTACCTCTATTGCTATGGTAGTAAGAGCAAGGCTGAAAAAGTATTCTGAGGAGTACAGAAAGTCTGATGGACCAGCCCTCATTTACGATTCTGACGGAACAGTGCTCGAGACTTTAAACAACATTATGCAGACAAAGTTCCAAGCAGGCTATTACTTTGGAGAAATTGCCGGGAAGCGCAGAAAGCTATTTGAAGCTCTCGGAGTTCGCATACCAGATTCTGAGCCGGAAAGAGAAATGGATTACGATGATGAGGCTGATGAATACGATGACGATGAACTGTAGCCCGAACCATGGGAGGAAGGCCCTCCCATAGATACTCTAACCGATGCAATATTTCAGA
>NZ_BAAGDP010000050.1:0-2094 GCF_054660695.1 Turicimonas sp. TL08 | reverse complement strand
TCCTGTCTTTAACACTTTTTATTTAGTCTGATCCGTTTTGAACCCCGATGGGTTCTTTATTTTTGCCTAAATTTATTTTTAAAATTTAAGTATTAATTGTAGTATAATTATCCTAATGCTAAATTTTGGAGGTCCTATGCGTTATAGGTTGGGATTTAGTTCTAATAAAGACAGTTCTAGTGTTTATATCGAGTGTTCTATCCGAAAGCCGGGCGTCAAACATCCCGTACGAGAAATCATTAAACGCTTTGGAAAGAAAAAAGACCTCTTAGCTAAAGACCCTGAGGCACTACAAAAGATCCAAGAAGAGGTTGACCGGATGAACCTCAACTGTGAAGGTAGGAAACTGCTTTCCACTTCCACTTCTCTTGAGTCGCTTTCTAAAGATTTATCCGAGCTTCTTCAACGGCAAACTTTGGATCCTTCTGCCGTTTTTTGTACGCGCAGTGCCGGGTATCTTATCTTGCGCCGACTCTATGACGAACTTAAATTGGATGCTAAGTTCGATTACATTGCAACGAAGGGCTCATTCAAGTATGACTTAGCGAAAATTGCCAAGGAACTAATTTTGCTTAGAATTCTTGCCCCGTCCTCCAAGAGACGTTCCTCAATCGAAGGACCCGAGCGTTATCTTGGCATGCAGTTCGATAATCTAAATCAAATCTACAAAGCTCTAGATGTACTCTGTGCGAACAAAAGCGACATCATCCGATACTGGAATCGTCAAATCAACAAGCTAGTTCCCGACAGGGATACTTCGATTTGTCTTTATGACATAACTACGTACGCCTTTGAGAGTACCGATCAAGATGCGCTCAGAGATTTTGGCTATTCCAAGGACAAGAAATTTAATAAAGTTCAAGTAGTTATGGCATTAGCTACGGACAAACAAGGCTTGCCCCTCGACTATGGTCTCTACAAAGGTAATCAGGCTGAGGGGGCTACTATGGTGCCCTTTGTTAGTGAACTAAAGAAGAAATTTAATGTTAAAAGCTTCACGGTAGTTGCCGACAGAGGTCTGAACAGCCAAGCTAATATCGACTCTCTGGTAAAACTCGGAGATAACTACGTTCTGGCCTCCAAGATAAGAGGCGCAAGCAGCGATATACAAAGAGAAGTTCTCTCGGAGGAAGGCAGAGTTCCAATACAAAAAGTCTCCGAAGACGGGGAAATCTTGGACTTCGGCTGGTACAAAGAAATTCAATTGAGCGGCCCTATTAGCTATGAATCGCCCGAATACGTCTTTGAAGACGGTGATGAAGAGAAAGAAAAGCAACTTGAGAAAAGATTAAACCACACAAAAACGAAATCTGGAAAATACGTAAAAAGCCAATTAAAACGCAGGCTCATCGTTACCTGGAGCGAGGCCAGGGCCAGAAAAGACAGAACAGACCGAGAAAGGTTGATCAAGAAAGCTCAGGAGCTAGTTGGAAAACCTTCTAAGATCAAGACCTCATTCAAAAGAGGAGGAAGAAGCTTTATTCTCTTAGATATGGATTTGGAGACTGCAAAAATAAATGAATCACTAATTGCAGCACAGGAGCAATTTGATGGAATTCATGTTATCGAAACATCATTGAGTGCACCCGCCTCGGAAGTGGTGAAAATCTATAAAAACTTATGGAGAATTGAAGATAGTTTCCGCCATTTAAAAAGTACTTTTGAGGCCAGACCAGTGTATTTGCGGCTGCCGGACCATGTGCGTGGACACTTCCTAATCTGCTTTTTAGCTTTATGCGTCCATCGTTATTTGGAATATAAACTTCGGGCAAATAATACCCCGGCTACGACCGATGGCATTATCAGAGGACTGAACCGAGCCACGATATCATTGATTAATCCAACTTCCGGGATTGAGTTTTACGGCACCGCTGGTTTTGACTCTACAGTACAAAATATTATGAATCTGGTTGGATTGACGCCTCCAAATACCTACGAGGAGCCAAGTGCTTTGAGAAAGAAAATGCGACTCTACACTTCTGTCAGAGATTTATTTTCTTCTACTACAACAAGTTTGGAAAATTAAGAAACAAAGAAACTAGAGCTGACGGGGCCTTACAGGCCCTTCTTTAATTTGTAGGTGTAAAAGACGGG
>NZ_BAAGDP010000049.1:0-2096 GCF_054660695.1 Turicimonas sp. TL08 | reverse complement strand
TTTTCCTGAGTTTGATACCGAAACCCCCTTATTTTCATAATTACTATCTGAAAATAAAAGGAAAATCTCTCTTGACTTTTTTTGGTTATATGTAGTAAAATAATGGTAATAGTATAGAGAGGGGTTTATGCGTTACCACGTCATGTACAGTTCTAATAAAGAGGGGAATCGAAGTGTCTATATCGCTTCCTCCTACAGAAATGAAAAAGGACAAGCCCGGAAAAATATTTATCGCAAATGTGGAAATGAGAAGATGCTGCTTGCGGCAGACCCTCTTGCTATACAAAAAATTAAAGCCGAGGTTGAAGCTCTTAATCGTGAGGCTGCAGCAACTGATCTAAACCAAAGGATGGTTTTAAATAAAAATATTAAAGATCAACTTCTCAAAGAAGCTAAGGACGGCCTGAGCTTAAAAGGAGAAAAGCCGGCGTTACGAGGTCTTGGGTTGGTGGTTTTAAGTCGGCTTTGGAATGAACTTAAACTGCCTTACAAGCTCACTTATCTTAAAAATGGTACGAACGTTCAGTTCGATTTTTCTGAAGTTGTCCGCCAACTGTGTCTTACAAGAATTTTATCCCCTTGGTCAAAGGCTAAAACCAAACGCTTAGTACCAGTCACATATCTCGGTGCTAGGCCGCAGAACCTTTCCGATTACTACAATTGCTTAGATCTGCTCAGCGATAATAAAGAAGCCATTATCAAATATCTGAATAAAAAGCTTTTAGAACAAAATCCTCAACGAGACACGCGAGTGTGCCTCTATGACATTACTACTTACGCCTTTGAAAGCATTCGAGCCGACAGTCTTCGAGAATTCGGTTACTCAAAAGATAAAAAATTTAATGAAGTTCAGGTAGTTATGGCCTTAGCTGCTGACAAAGACGGACTGCCAGTCAGCTATAAACTCTATAAAGGCAATCAGGGAGAATCTCCGACGATGATTCCTTTTGTAGAAGAATTGAAAAAAACTTATGGGGTTGAAAAACTTGTAGTCGTGGCCGATAGGGGCCTTAACAACACGGCCAACATTCACTGCCTGGTCGAGCTTGGTCACGACTATGTATTCTCATCGAAGATTAGAAGCGCTTCCGAGGAAGTCAAGGCCGCTGCCCTTTGCCCGGAAGGAAGAATCTCATATACCGTGGTCGATGATGACGGGGTTGTGGAAGAAAACTGGTACAAAGAGGTCACGCTTGAAACCAAAGTTAACTATCGTTATCCGGAGTTTGCAAAGGAGCATGATGATCCTGCAGAGATAGAACGGCTGGAGAAGATATTAAAGCCCTATGAAACTCGAGCTAAAAATAAGAGAAAAAAAGGAACGCTCAAGCGCAGGTACATCGTTACATTCTCTAAAAAGCGCTTTGATAAAGACAGACACGATAGACAAAAGTTTATTGATAAAGCAATAGGGCTAGTTACCCGTCCCTCTACCTTCACAGCGGAAATGAAAAAAGGAGGCAAGGGATTAGTTCGCGTTGAGATTGATAAAGAGAGTTTGAGTTTAGACGAGGAAAAGATCGTTGAGCAGGAGAAGTTCGATGGAATGCATGTGATAGAGACTTCACTGGAAGATCCTGTAGAGGAAATCCTAAGCATCTACAGAGAGCTCTGGCACATAGAGAGCAATTTCCGCCTCTTGAAAAGTCAATTAGAAGCACGACCGGTGTATGTGCGCACTGAGCAACACATCCGCGGTCATTTTCTTTGTTGTTATATCGCATTAGTAATTTCGCGTTTGCTCGAGTACAAGCTCAAATCCAACCAGACCCCAATTTCCATAGAGAAGATCGTGGAAAGTCTCAACGGACTAAGGACGACAAGAATCAAATTAGAGAGACTGCCGGCGGTCTATGCAACTACAGGGATTTCAGACGATGTAAAAAACATCTGCAAAGCCGTATCTATGCCGGTGCTAGAGGACTATGAAACCGCAGCAACCTTGAGAAGGAAACTGGGGCTATCCGGAGATTTGAACAGTTACTTCTCTATCGAGTGAACTACTACTACGAGGAATAAAAAAATGAAAAATTAGAGATACATTGAGGCCCAATAGATATAACAAAATTTCCTCAATTTATTCTCTGAAACTCAGG
>NZ_BAAGDP010000048.1:0-2505 GCF_054660695.1 Turicimonas sp. TL08 | reverse complement strand
AGAACTTGCGTCGCTGATTTCGTGTTCGTCATCAACAACGAGGTGCGAACTATAAATACCTTTTTTGAGCTTGTCAAACCTCTTGATGAAAAATTTTCTATAAATTCGGCGTAAAATATTAGTTTTTACTTTAACTTCAATCAGTTAAATCTGATGTAAATAATTGTAAAATTTTCAATTTTCCTTCTCTCAAAGCAAATTTAATTGTTTTTCTTCTGTTTTTTGCTTTGAATTTTCATGCGGAAGCCACGTGATTGGTTTTTCGCCCTTTTCTTCAAGCCATTTATTAGCAGTTTTAAAGTGCCCGCAGCCGATAAAAGGAACAGGCCCCCTTCGTGCAGACAGCGGGGAAGGATGGTTGCTTTGCAAAATCAGATAAGTAGAAGACTCAGAAACCTCTTCGATAATTGGTATTTTTTGTTGTGCAAAGCTCCCCCATAACAGATATACACACGGGAGCTGTCTTTTAGCCACAGCACGAATAAGATTATCCGTAAGGATTTCCCATCCGATCCTGGAATGGCTGGATGGGTGTCCCTTTTCTACTGTCAAAGATGCGTTCAACAAAAGAACGCCTTGTTTAGCTAAATAAGTTAAATCACCGTTGGAAGGGATTTCCCCGGAATATTCATCGATGATTTCTTTATAGATATTTCTCAAACTTGGAGGAAGTTTTATTCCTTCCGCTACAGAAAAAGCCAGACCGTTTGCCTGATTTGGACCGTGGTAGGGATCCTGTCCAAGAATGACAACTCTGACTTCATCAAGAGACATTAAAGTTAAAGCACGGAGGGGATCGGGCGGATAAACATTATCCTCCCCGATTTCTTCTTTCCGCTTGTTCACATATGAAGTTAATACTTTACCTTGCGGAGAATCGAAAAAATCTTCGACAAGGCTACTCCATCCCGACTTCAATCGAGTTACGTCCGAAAAATTCATTCTTTTCTCTTACAGCTTTTAAGCTTGACGGGAATTAAGAATTTCTTTTGCTACTTCGGGAATATCGGCCAAAATGATTGCATCATCTCTTTCCGCAATCGTCTCTAAAGGAACTCCCTCACTCCAACCTGTCCGGACTAATATAGAAGGAACCTCTGCTGCTTTAGCGGCTCCGGAATCATTTCCTGAATCTCCAATCATCAAAGCTTCGTTTTTGGAAACATTCAGAAGATTAATAGCCATTTCAACAGGATCTTTTGCTGGCTTTGGTCTTGGAGCCGAATCTCCTCCTACCACTACGTCAAAAAGATCCGCGATGCCGCAACTGTTCAAAGTTTCCATACTCATATCGTATGGTTTGTTGGTGACAATTGCCAACTTTAATCCTGCTTTCTTCAGAAGCTCGAGAGCCTCTTTTGTTCCGGGAAACAAAGTACCTTTGTCATAATCTCCTTTTTCTACATGCTTCTGAAGACTAGACACTGCTAAAGAGAAAATATGATCATCCAATCTGCCGTTCATTGAATCAGTCAATGAACGGTGTATTAAATTGACCATTCCTTTTCCGATATAAAGGCCCACTCTCTCCTCAGGCAGCGCTGGCTTATCAAAGTCTCTTCTCACTGCATTGACTAATTGAGTCAGCCCCGGAAGGGTATGGACCAGAGTTCCGTCTAAATCAAATAAAACAGCTTTGACTTCTTTAAAATTTTCCTTGTTCTTAGACACGGTCCAACTCTTTTCTAAAATTGTTAATTATCTTTTTATAGCCTTCGTAATTCTTCCCGGAAAAAACAGCGCTTCCTGCGACAAATACTTCTGCGCCTGCAGCTGCAATTTCCGCAATATTGTCAACCTTGACGCCGCCGTCAACTTCTAAAAGAATCTTTTTGCCTGTCTTTTTTTCATATTGATCAAGAACCCATCTGCATTCTTGCAGCTTATGAAGAGTCTCGGGAATAAAAGACTGACCGCCGAATCCCGGGTTGACGCTCATGAGCAGAACCATATCAATTTTGTCCATCTCATAGGTCAGCCAATCCAGTGATGTAGCAGGATTAAAAACTAAGCCTGCTTTGCAACCGTTTTCTCTGATTAATGACAAAGTGCGATCTACATGCCTACTGGCTTCAGGATGAAAAGTAATATAGTCAGCACCGGCTTTGGCAAAAGGTTCTATCAAACTATCAACTGGTTCGACCATCAAATGTACATCGATGGGGGCTTTAGTCCATGGACGGATGGCTTTACAAACCATAGGACCGAAAGTTAAGTTAGGAACATAGTGATTGTCCATCACATCAAAATGAATCCAGTCCGCTCCGGCCTTTATGACATCTTCTACTTCGGCCCCTAAGCGGGCGAAATCGGCAGACAGAATGGACGGAGCAATCTTAAAGCGATTATCTTTCATCAGGCATCTCCTTTGTGCTTATTTTAACGAAAGGCCCCGGAATTCCGCAGGCTTAATGACATGGAACCCTTCTGCTCCTCATTGGAGAATGGGAGCAAAATAAAAATGTTTGTAAAAATTTTCCAAATTTGGAGGTTCCATGTCAACCA
>NZ_BAAGDP010000047.1:0-5897 GCF_054660695.1 Turicimonas sp. TL08 | reverse complement strand
GTTCAAAGCGTTCCGCCAGCGTTCAATCTGAGCCAGGATCAAACTCTTTTGTTTAATCTCTGTTGTCGCTCTTACTCTTCGTTTCGGTTTTGACGGAGTATTTCCTACTCCGTTTGCCTCACTAGAAGCGAGCTTCTTAAATTTAAAATCTTTCGCTTTCGCTCTTAAACTTAAGTGCCCGCTCTTATCGGTTCGTCGATAAATTTTTAAAGAACTTGCGTCGCTGATTTCGTGTTTGTCATCAACAACGAGGTGCGAACTATAAATACCTTTTTTGAGCTTGTCAAACCTCTTGATGAAAATTTTTTATGTTAAAAGAACTAAAATAGATAAATTATGCATTTTTTCAAGCTGTTACGACGAATGTAAAAAAGTGAAAAAAAAAGACTGCCGTTTCAGCAGTCCTTTCTCTTATCTGTACTTTCCAGTTATTTTCGGGAAGCTCCCCAAACATCTCCCCACGAACCCGTCAAAGCACCCTTGGCATAGTCGACAACTCTGTTTTCAAAGAAATTGGTGTGAGTCACGCCTAACATGGCGTCTACCCATGGAAGCGGATTATGCGGGTGAGCAAAAATCGCTTTCATTCCCATGGCTGTTAGCCTTCTATCAGCAATATAACGGATGTATCCCTTAACTTCTTGAGGAGTTAAGTTCTGCTTAGACATATCATTGACGTCAAAAGCCAAGTCAATAAATCTGTCTTCAAGTTCGACCATTTTTTCAGCTATTTCATAAATTCTGCGCTTCAAACGATCATTCCAGAGATGCGGTTCCTCAATAAGATATTCTCTAAAGAGACGGATCATGCTTTCAGTATGAAGGGTTTCGTCATTAATTGACCAAGCGATAATCTGCCCCATTCCTCTCATGGTTCCGTTTCGTGTGAAATTCAACAGCATCACAAAGCTGGAAAAGAGCTGCATACCTTCAGTAAAAGCCGAAAAAGCCGCCATTTTTACCGCAATATTCTCCTCTTCGTTGTCTGCGAGCCCGTGGAAAAAGTCATGTTTGTCTGCCATGGCTTCGTATTCCAAGAATTCGTTGTAGACAGTTTCCGGCATTCCGATGGTTTCAATCAAATGAGAATATGCGGCAATATGCACAGCCTCTCTAGCAGCGAAGCTTGAGAGCATCATACGGATTTCCGGACACGGGAAGAACGGAAGATACGTCTTTACGTATGCGGAGCTAACGTCGATATCGCCTTGGGTAAAGAAACGAAAAACTTTTGTCAGAAAGTCCCTTTCATCCTCTGTCAAAACGTTTTTCCAATCTTTTACATCTTCAATCATTGGCACTTCTGTCCAGAGCCAGTGCATTTGTTCACTGGCAACGAAAGCGTCATAAGCCCAAGGATAAGAAAACGGCTTATAAAAATTTCTTGAATTTGTGAGAGTACTTGTTTTTGTTGTCATTTCTTATCTCTTATCCTTCACAAGCTAAACAGAAAGAATCATTCATAAGAGTCTTCATGTCAATTTCTTCTTCTAAACGACGGCGTTCGATCTTCTCTCCGACTTTATCTGCTTTACGGAGTTTGTCGCTTCTGCAGTAGTACAAACTCTTCAAGCCGTTTTTCCAAGCCAAATAATGGCAGGCATGCAAATATGCAATGGAAACGTCAGCAGGAAAGAATAAATTTAAAGATTGTCCTTGATCGATATAATTCTGACGGTCAGCCGCAAGGTCAATCAACCATCTTTGGTCGATCTCTTGAGCTGTCTTAAATACGTCCCGGATCTCCTGAGGAAGTGCTTCAAGATGCTGAACCGAACCGTCATGGTTGATGATGTTGCTCCATACTTCTTCAGTATTCAAGCCGTACTCATCCAGGACTCTTTCCAGCATTCTATTCTTAATAATGTGAGCGCCTGAAAGAGTGTCCTGACGATAAATGTTGGCTCTCATCGGTTCAATAGAAGGAGATGTAGCCTGCATAATCAAACTTGAGCTAGCATTCGGGGCGACAGCCATCCAGTGAGAAAATCTTCTTTCAATTCCTGCATCTTTTGCATCCGGACAAGCCCCTCTGAGTTCGCAGAGAATCTTGTCTCCCTTTTCGCATTCATTATGAATATGGCTGAATACTTTGTTATTGATAACTTTAGCCAAGACAGATTCAAGAGGAATCTTTTTGGACTGAAGGTAAGCATGAAAACCTAGAGCTCCGATGCCAATTGATCTTTCTCTAAGAGCCGAATATCTGGCTCGTTCAATGTGATCGGGAGCATGATCAATGAAATATTGAAGAACATTATCCAAAAATTCCATTACATCAGGGATAAATTGTTCATTTTTTGCCCACTCGTCGTAATACTCTATGTTTAAAGAGCTCAAACAGCAAACAGCCGTTCTCTTCTCATTAGTCGGCAAAAAGATTTCGGTACAGAGATTAGAGCCATGAATCTTCAAGTTTTTATCTGCAAGCCAAGACGGAAGCGCACGGTTTGCGGCATCGATAAACACGATGTACGGTTCCCCGGTTTGCATTCTCAATTCAAGAAGTCGCTGCCATAAATCTCTTGCGGACACGACTTCAACTACTCTTTGGCTGTTAGGATCTTTTAATTCCCAAGAATCATCGGCATCCGGATCCTCCATACTCTTTTCAATCAAGCGCATGAATTTGTCGGAAATACAGACTCCATGGTGCAGATTTAATGTTCTGATATTTTGGTCGCCCGTCGGCTTTCTCATTTCTAAGAATTGAACGATGTCGGGATGATCCATAGAAAGGAAGGCCGCATAAGAACCTCTGCGTGTTCTGCCTTGACGGTAAGCCAAACATGCTGCGTCATAAATTTTCAAATGAGGCATCACACCGACAGATTTATCGTCAGCGCTTCTAATATCAATATGAATACCTACACCTCCCCCTAGCATCGAAAGCCAATTGACTTCGGAAAGCGTGTTTACAAGACCCTCTGCAGTATCCGGCATGTAAACCTCAAAACAGCTGATTGGGAGCCCCTTTTTGCTTCTGCCGAATGACAGGATTGGTGTGGAAAAAGAAAGCCAATGTTTAGAAGCGTAATCGTAGATTCTCTGGGCATGAGCAGGATTAGATGCGAAAGCCTCGGAAACATAAGCGAATCTTTCCTGAGGGCTGACCTCTTCGTCACGCATATAGCTTTCCTTAAGTCTCTTATAGGATATTCCCTTTATCAGCTCATCTCTTGAGAGATCCAGATTCAGCGGCATTTATGTCAGTTCCTTTTAGCTTATAAATTAATTCTTGAATTTCGGGATTCTACCTAAGTTAAGTTAGGCGGAACAAAAAAAGGAGGCGAGTTTAAACGAATTGCTAGGACTTCGTTTCGCTCGTGCCTGCATTTTTCTTTGTTTTCAATTGAGGAAAAACAAGTGAATCGAGAGCACAACGTCTTTGCCTAAAGGTGTAAATATTTTTGAATTTGTGACTTCTCCTACAAAAGGATGAATACTGTTTTGGGTCGATAAGTTTCTTTAGAAACATTCATTCCTCTAAAGCAACTTTTTGAGCCACAAGTAGAAATCCTTTTTTGCGTAAAATACCTCTTCCATCACCTAACTCAGCCTTCTACAAAACTTATGACTTTTTCTTCCTCCTCTAAACCAATCAACAACTCAGAGGCTGGCTTGCAAAAACTAACAGGCTTAGTAGAAAGAGTTACTTTCCATAGCGAAGAATCTGGCTACTGCGTAATCAAAATCAAAGTTAAAGGCGAAAGAGAACTAGCGACCGTTGTTGGTCATACTCCGGCAGTCTCACCCGGTGAATTCGTTTCATGCTCCGGAGACTGGATTTATAACCGAGAATATGGCAGACAGTTCCAATCTGTGTTCCTTAATGTTTATCCTCCTGCTACCAAACAAGGCATTGAAAAATATCTCGGTTCAGGAATGGTGAAAGGAATCGGACCAACCTATGCCTCTAGGTTAGTAAAGCAGTTCGGAGAAAAAGTTTTTGACATCATCGAACAGACTCCAGAGCGCTTAAAAGAAGTTGAAGGAATCGGGCCTAAGAGATTCAAAGCAATAGTGTCTGGCTGGGCTGATCAGAAAATCATACGCAACATTATGATTTTTCTACAAAGTCACAAAGTTTCTACAGCAAAATCCGTCAGAATTTTTAAAAAATACGGTGAAAATGCCGTATCCATCATTACTCAAAACCCTTATATATTGGCAAAAGATATCAAAGGAATAGGTTTTCGCTCTGCCGATACGATCGCTTTGAATATGGGGATTCCAAAAGATTCGATTTTGAGAGCGCGGGCCGGCATTTCTTACGTTCTTTCAGAAGCTTCGTCTAATCTCGGTCATGCTTGCCTTCCCAAAGACGAGCTAATTAAGATGGCAAATGAACTTCTGGAGATGCCTGAGCAAACAATCTGTGATGCAATTGAAAAAGAAGTAGAAGAGAATTCTTTGGTATCTGACGATTATCCTCAGTCCGAATGTCTTTATCTTCCTTCCCTTTTTTATTCAGAAGTTGGAATCGCTTCCAGTATAAGCAGGCTTAATCAAAGTTGCGTTAATTGGCCGAATATTGATCCGGATAAAGCCATTGCTTGGGTAGAAAAAAAACTGAATATAAATCTTGCAGAGAGTCAGAAAGAAGCTGCCGGTAAAGCTCTTAACTCTAAACTAATGGTCATCACGGGAGGGCCCGGCGTCGGTAAAACAACTTTAGTTAACTCTATTCTTCGAATTTTGTCTGCCAAAAAGGTAAAAATCATTCTCTGCGCACCGACCGGGCGAGCTGCCAAGAGGATGTCCGAAACTACCGGCTCCGAGGCAAAGACTATTCATCGGCTGTTGGAAATCTCTCCTGAGACGGGAAAATTCCAAAGAAATCGGGAAAAGCCGCTCGACTGTGATCTTTTAGTCATCGATGAATGTTCAATGGTTGATTTATCTTTGGCTAACAGTTTGCTCCAAGCCGTGCCAGATCACGCATCTGTAATTTTTGTAGGAGATGTCAACCAACTTCCTTCAGTTGGACCCGGAACCTTTCTTTCAGATTTAATTGAATGCGGACAAATAACGGTAATCAAATTAACTGAAGTGTTTCGGCAAGCAGCAGATTCATGGATTATTAGAGCGGCACATCAAATTAATAAAGGGTACTTCCCGCCTCTTCCTCAAAAAGGTCAAAAGGGAGATTTCTATTTCATTGCCAAAGAAACGCCCGAAGAAATCGTCTCCACTATAGTTTCTTTGGTTCAGCAGCGGCTGCCGAGAACCTTCGGTTTCGAACCGATAAAGGATATTCAAGTTTTGTGCCCAATGAATCGAAGTCTCACCGGCGCAAGAAGTATGAATGAACTTCTTCAATCTGCGCTCAATCCTCCTTCGGATAATGCCATCACAAAGTTCGGGATCACTTTCGATCTGAATGACAAAGTCATGCAGATTGAAAACAATTACGACAAGGATGTCTTCAACGGCGATATCGGCTTTATCAATGGAATCGATAAAGAGGAAGAGACTGTGCTGGTGACTTTTGACGGTCGAGATGTTATTTATTCCTTCGATGAACTTGATGAACTCGTATTGTGTTATGCCACGACCATCCATAAATCCCAGGGAAGTGAATACCCGGTAGTGATTATTCCGATCTCTACTCAGCAATTTATGATGCTTAAACGCAACCTTGTCTATACAGGAGTAACGCGAGGAAAAAAACTTGTTGTTGTGGTAGGTCAGAAAAAAGCTTTATTTATGGCAATCAAAGACAACCGTTCACTTAAACGATGGAGCGGGCTAAAGATGCGTCTAGAAAATTGACATCCTCCTCTTCGTGAACGAAGAGGATTCCCTACCACCACTACAACAGCCGTAGCCTATTGTTGTAGAAGGTCTCGTTGGGTTCCTGCTGACAACGGCCTTACTGCACCGTTCATTTCACA
>NZ_BAAGDP010000046.1:0-5976 GCF_054660695.1 Turicimonas sp. TL08 | reverse complement strand
CTGCTTTCGGAACTTTCAGGGTCCGGAGCTGAGGAAGCACCCCGGAGTGAGTCTTGAACCTCTTTGCAACGTAGTCAGCATTGCTGACTGAAGCTGGTCAACCAGACTTTTGCAAGCCTCGGGCTTTCAGCCCGGGGTGGTTGACTCCGTTTGTGCGGACGACCACATAAGGAAAATCTGAAGCAGATTTTTCCGGATTATCCTTTAAGAACTGCGTACGAGTCATTTCAAAAAGTGGACCGGTAGAAATGTGGAATTCTTTTGGTTGAACTTTTTGAACTTTGTTCAGAAGGCCTGCAAATTCAAAAGGAACATCTTTTCCTAATTTGACCTCGTCCTCGAAAAATTGCAGAAACGGAACATAAAAAGAAAACTCTCTATCACCTAGAGATCCTACGATCTCGCCTTCGAATCTATTAGGCCAGAAGCATACGGCCTCAACTTTAATTTTTCCGGGAAGGCCTTCAAGACGCAGAAGTGTATCCTCGAAACTCTAATTTTCGCCTTCGGTTTTCAGCACACAGTCTAAACAATTGGGACTCTCGCTAACATTTCGCTGAATTGAGAGTGCAGTCTCTCCTCCTATAATTTGGGCAGCTGCAAAAGGTACAGTTCCGTTCAACACTTCTTCGAGAAAGTCTTCTTCAGTCATGTCCTCAGAGAGATTAAGAAATTGTCCCAAGATGCCTGCTTTCTCAGTGTCGTGTTCCTCTTTAAAAAGTGCTTTATTGCCATCAAAAATGAAATCTTTTTGTCGTTCACTCATATTTCCTCCCGGAGTTGGTTGGCCCAGATAAGTTTCATAATGGATTGATTGAAAATAATAAAAGCTGGTGCGACCAAATATGTCTGAATGAATTTGATTCCAAAAAACTCTTTTAATGGCAAAGCTTCTCCGATTTTTCCTAGCCTCGCACTGGTAAGGAAAATTTTTGAATGAGAGAAGGGTGATATCGATCGGATGGAAAGAAAAACCCGTGCTCTTCGAAAGAGTCACGGGTGGTATTCTGGTGGGAGCACAGGGATTCGAACCCGGGACCTACGGATTAAGAGTCCGCTGCTCTACCAACTGAGCTATGCTCCCTTCTGGTGGGCTGTGCAGGACTCGAACCTGCGACCAATGGATTAAAAGTCCACTGCTCTACCAACTGAGCTAACAACCCGTTCGATTCGTGTTGAATCAATCCAGGAGTCGAACTATACATCCCTTTTTTTTATCCGTCAAACGATCTGCACAATTTTTTATTAAATTTGTTGTTTTTTTCCAAAAATTCTAAAAATAGCTAAATAAAAGACATAAATTGACGCATATGGAGGAATAATTCCCATAAAAGATTGGAAAAAATAAATCTTTTGCAAAGAAAAACCATTCCAATTAGTATTTACAGAATCAGTTTATAAATAAGAAAAAGTTAGGAAAAAGAAATGGCAGAAAAGAAAAAAGCAAAACCGCAGGTGGTGCAGGTAGTTGACCCGGAAGCACGTAAAAAAGCCCTTAAGGTCGCTCTTGATCAGATTGCAAAACAGTTTGGTAAAGAAGCAATTATGCCGATGGGACAAAAAACCGTCCAGGAAGATCTGGAAGTTGTCTCCACCGGTTCCTTTACCTTGGATATGGCTCTTGGTGTCGGCGGTCTGCCCCGCGGAAGAATTGTCGAAATCTACGGTGCTGAATCTTCCGGTAAAACCACTCTGACTCTCCATATCTTGGCTGAAATGCAGAAATTGGGCGGAACATGTGCCTTCATCGACGCTGAACACGCTTTAGATATCAAATACGCTAAAGATTTGGGCGTTAATGTAGACGATCTGCTTCTTTCGCAGCCGGACAGCGGTGAACAAGCTCTTGAAATTACCGATGCTTTGGTTCGTTCCGGTGCGGTTGACCTTGTCGTTATCGACTCTGTAGCAGCCTTAACACCAAAATCAGAAATTGAAGGCGAGATGGGCGAAGCCCTTCCAGGTCTTCAGGCTCGTTTGATGAGCCAGGCACTTAGAAAGCTTACCTCCAGCATTAAGAAATCCAACGCTTTAGTCGTCTTTATTAACCAGGTCCGCCAGAAGATCGGCGTCATGTACGGTCCGTCAGAGACGACGACAGGCGGTAACGCATTGAAGTTCTACTCTACTATCCGTATGGAAATTCGTAGAACAGGCGGCGTCAAGAAAGGTGATGATGTTTTAGGTAACGAAACAAGAGTTAAAGTCGTTAAGAACAAAGTTGCTCCTCCGTTTAAGTCCGCTGAATTCGAAATCATCTACGGTAAGGGTATCTCCAGAGAAGGTGAAATTATCGACCTCGGAACCGAGATGGATATCTTCGGTAAGTCCGGCGCTTGGTACTCTTACCAAGGCAATAAGATTGGCCAAGGTAAGACAGCCGCTAGAGATTGGCTCCACGCTCATCCGGAAGAAATGAAAGCTATCGAAGAGCAAATCAAAGCTAAGATTGCTGAGAACTCCGGTTTGAACAACGATGACGATGAAGAAACCCTAATGGAAGAAACTTACGAAGATACAGCTAATGCTTGATGATGACGACAGAGTTCGGTCAATAAAACAAAAAGCTGTGGCGCTCCTTGCTGTCAGGGAGCGCTCTCGTTTTATTCTCCGCAATAAATTAAAAGAAAAATTTTCTGAACCGGAAGATTTGCAGATAATCGATGCTTGCCTAGATGAGTTGGAAGGTAAAGGCTATCTCTCCGATGAACGCTTTGCTCGCGCTTCTTTGGTAACTAAAGCATCGCGATTCGGAGATCAGCGGCTTAAGTGGGAACTTCGATGCCAGGGCGTCAACTCTGAAACGATTAACTCTGTTATGGAAGAGTTTGAAGAGTCGGAATTCGAACGCGCAAAGACGCTCTGGGAAAGAAAATTCGGTGAACTTCCCGAAGATCAAAAAGAAAGAGCAAGACAATTTAGGTTCTTAGCCTCAAGAGGATTTTCTTTCAAAACTATCAATCAAATTATTAAAGGTGATTGGGACGAGTTCGAGTAAAAGATGAGCTTGCTATACTTCACATTTTGGCACATTTTCGAAAATCACCATGAAAATTCACGAGTATCAAGCCAGAGAAATATTGCAAGACTTTGACGTCCCAATTCCTGCCGGAAAAGTTGCAGACACTCCTTCACAGGCCCGAGAAATCGCAGAACAGCTAGGAGGTAATGTTTGGGCAGTCAAGGCTCAGGTTCACGCTGGCGGAAGAGGTAAAGGCGGCGGCGTCAAATTAGCCAGAAATTTAGAGCAGGTCGAAGAACTTGCAAAAGCCATGATCGGGATGAGATTGGTTACCAAGCAAACAGGACCGGGTGGGGCATTAGTCAGCAAGGTTCTGATTCAGCAAGGCGTAAACATCGTCTCCGAATATTACGTCGGCTTCCTTATTGATAGAGTCAAACAATCTTGTGTTCTTTTGGCTTCTTCGGAAGGCGGCATGGAAATCGAGAAAGTAGCCGCGGATTTTCCTGAGAAAATCGTTAAAGAATATATCGACAGCTCCGTTGGATTAACTAAAGAACAAGCGAAAGATGTAGTTGTCAAGCTCAACATGGATGAAAAAGTCCGTGGAAAGGCTGAGAAAGTTTTATTGGGTCTTTGGAAAGCCTTTAAAGAAAAAGACTGTTCTCTTCTGGAAATTAATCCGTTAATCGTCACCAAAGAAGGGGAAGTATTCCCTCTCGATGCCAAAATGACTTTTGACGATAATGCTCTTTATCGCCATCCCGAATTAGAAGCGTTTATTGATCCGTCCCAAGAGGACGAAACCGAATTAAAGGCACATGAGGCTGGACTGCCTTATATCCAGCTCGACGGCAATATTGCTTGTTTGGTCAACGGCGCCGGATTAGCAATGGCAACTATGGACACCATTAAGCTTTTCGGGGGAGAACCTGCAAACTTCTTGGATATCGGCGGAGGCGCATCCGTAGAAAAGGTGACGGCTGCTTTTGAAATCATGCTGTCCAAGCCGGAAGTTAAAGTCATCTTAGTCAATATCTTCGGCGGCATTATGAAGTGCGACACTATTGCTGAAGGAATTGTCGAGGCTTGCAAAGTTGTTTCCTTGACCGTTCCGCTTGTCGTTCGCATGAAGGGAACTCACGAAGATTTAGGTAAACAGATTCTCAAAGATAGCGGCTTGCCGATCATTACTGCTGAGACTCTTGGAGAAGCAGCCCTTAAAGCGGTTTCTCTGGCTAAGGAGCAATAAGATGAGTATTTTGGTTAATAAAGATTCGAGAGTAATTACTCAAGGAATGACCGGAAAAACCGGCCAGTTCCATACGGCTGCCTGCAGAGAGTATGGATTCGGCAAAGAATGTTTCGTGGGAGGCGTAAATCCTAAAAAAGCAGGACAAACTTGGGAAGGTCTTCCCATTTTTGGTACGGTCCAAGAAGCTAAAAAAGCGACCGGGGCCAATGTCTCTGTGATTTATGTTCCGCCGGCCGGCGCAGCTTCTGCCATTATGGAAGCCTCTGATGCAGGAATGGACCTCATTATTTGCATCACGGAGGGAATTCCTGTTCTTGATATGATTCAGGTCAGAGAGCATATGCGCAAAACCGGGTCTAACAGCTTGCTCCTGGGACCGAATTGTCCGGGTCTTGTGACACCGGGTGAAATTAAAGTAGGTATTATGCCTGCTCATATTCATAAGAAGGGAAGAATTGGGGTGGTCTCCCGCTCCGGAACTTTGACTTATGAAGCGGTTGCTCAGCTCTCTGAGCTCGGATTGGGCCAGTCAACGGCTGTTGGAATTGGCGGCGATCCGATAAATGGTTTAAAACATAAGGATATTTTGAAGCTCTTCGACGAGGATCCGGATACTGACGCTGTTGTCATGATTGGAGAAATCGGAGGCTCCGATGAGGAAGAGGCTGCTCTGTGGGCAAAAGAACACATGAGCAAGCCGGTAGTAGGATTTATTGCCGGTGTGACTGCTCCTGCTGGTAAACGAATGGGGCATGCCGGTGCGATTATTTCAGGAGGCAAAGGGACTGCTGAAGGGAAACTTCGCACTATGGAAGAATGCGGAATAAGAACTACACGCAATCCGTCTGAAATCGGAAGTCTATTGAAAGAGGTTTTGAACTCTTCCAATTGAAAGGATAAATTGTGGAATATTTTTTAGAGGTATTTGCTGACATACATTGGGGTGCTGTACTCCAGATCATCATTATTGACATCTTGCTCGGCGGAGACAATGCAGTTGTAATCGCGTTGGCTTGCCGAAACTTAGACCCTCACATGAGAGGCAAAGGCATCCTTTACGGAGCTGGCGGTGCTATTCTCCTGCGCGTTATTTTGGTAGCTTTCGCCGTCTCGATTATGAAGGTTCCGTTCCTGAAATTCTGCGGAGGTATTCTGCTTCTTTGGATCGGTATTAAGCTTCTTATTCCTCACGATGAAGAAGAAAAAGAAATTCACGCCAGCAAGAAACTTTGGGGGGCCGTCAAGACCATTATTATTGCTGACTTGGTGATGAGTATTGATAACGTTATTGCTATCGCCGGTGCTGCTGAACAGGCTCCGGGACACCATCAGATGTGGTTGGTTATCTTTGGCCTTCTTGTCAGTATCCCGTTTATTCTTGGCGGAAGCCAGATTATCTTGAAGGTAATCGATCGATTCCCGATTATTGTTTATGCCGGCGGCGCTTTGCTTGGTTGGATTGCCGGTACGCTGATGGTTGATGATCCGGGAATTTCTCCTCATTTCCCGAATCTGCCGAACCTTCACGTTGAGGGCGGAATTGCCGGAGCCGTCTTTGTTGTGGTGGTGGGATTTATCATCGCAAGGCTAAAAAATAGTAAAAAGACGTCCCGATAAGACCTTCCGATAAATAAAAAGCTCCGCTAATCACGGAGCTTTTTTGACATGGGCGGCAATTACTTGTCGATTACTGCTCCGCCCAAGCATACATCCCCGTTATAGAGGACCGCGCTTTGACCTGGAGTGACGGCCCACATCG
>NZ_BAAGDP010000045.1:0-6177 GCF_054660695.1 Turicimonas sp. TL08 | reverse complement strand
GATTCTGAGCCGGAAAGAGAAATGGATTACGATGATGAGGCTGATGAATACGATGACGATGAACTGTAGCCCGAACCATGGGAGGAAGGCCCTCCCATAGATACTCTAACCGATGCAATATTTCAGAAACGCAGTGGTTTAGAGGAGACCATTAAGGAGGGGATTCTCCATAAGAGTATCCGATTAAGGCTTAGGAACCTAGCAGAGGAGAATAAAAAACAGGAGGTCCGAGAAGCTGTTAAGCGTCTCGGACCATCATTGGCGCGCCAGGCAGGATTCGAACCCACGACCCCTTGGTTCGTAGCCAAGTACTCTATCCAACTGAGCTACTGGCGCAACATTTTTTTATTTTAACACTGGAAAAGTGGAATAACTAAAAAATTATTAAAGCAGCAAAGAAAAAAACGTTTCGGCGCCTGTATCGGGCGTTTGCTCAGCTTTACTCGGAATCTTTTTGCTTCTCATTATTTCTTGTTTTGTTTTCGCGGCAAGTAAAAGCGCTTTAGCAATATGGATGAGAATCTGTCTGTCTTTGACCGAGAGCTCTTTTAAGACAGAATCTTCCGGCATGAAACTTGCGCTGCCGGTTCTCTCATTTGTACGGCCCAGAAGATAATCAGTCGAAACACGAAGAACATTTGCCAGTTTCACAAGTCCATACAGAGTGGGCATTCTGTTACTGTCAGCCTTTTCGTACAAAGACAACACAGGCTGAGGAATATCGCAAAGACGAGCAAGTTCTGCTTGCGTCATTTGGTTCTCCAATCTTAGCTCTTGTAATCTTTGTGATAACCCAGCTCTGACTTGCGGGTCGTTCTCCATAAATTGACCTCCTAATCGCCATCCCATATTTTTAGGATGTGCAGGGATTTTAATCTAAATTTATTGGTTAATTCAAGATGGGCTGTAATTCCTAGGACATCGGAGGAAAAATACTCTTTCTAACTCTAGAAAAAATAAACGTTTTTTCTACTTTGTAAATAATAGAACGATTTGCAAAAAGAAGAAATCGATTAAACTTTTCAAGTTGAAATATTTAGGTCTGAGGATATGTCGATTAAAATTTTTATAGCGGCTCACAAAAATTACGAGATGCCTGATGACGACATATATATTCCCTTAGAAGTCGGGGCCTCATTACGGAAAGATCTAGGACTAAAAGGAGTTCGAGATAATACCGGACTGAATATTTCAGAAAAGAATCCGAATTATTGCGAGCTGACTGGTTACTTTTGGATCTGGAAAAATATCAATGATGCCGATGTCGTTGGCCTTGTTCACTATCGAAGATATTTCAAGGGAAACTCTAAAGTTCGAGGAAAGTTTGCAAATATCTTGGACGCTCAAGAGATTGAGAAATACTTACGAGAAAATCAAGTCATCCTGCCAGTGAAGAGAAATTACTTCGTCGAAACTGTCCGAAGTCAATATGTTCATGCACATCATGAAGAAGATCTCCTTGCATTAGAAAAGGCTATCAGGAAGATTTGTCCGTCTTATCTTCCGGCCTTTGAGCAAGTAATGAATTCTAAGAAGCTTCATTTGCTCAATATGTTTGTGATGAAAAAGGAACTCTTCGATGAGTATTGCACGTGGCTTTTTTCAGTTTTAGAAGAGGTAGAGAAGACTCTAACTATTTCAGACTACTCAAAAAATGATGCTCGTGTCTTTGGCTTCCTCTCCGAGAGACTTCTGGATGTTTGGTTGACAAAGAACAAGATTAGATATTGCGAGTTACCTGTCTTGAATCTTGAGCCTGTGAATTGGCCTCAAAAGATTGCGAAGTTTTTACTTAGAAAAGCAGGTTTAAAAAAGTTAATAGAATAGAAAAAATTTTTTCAAGCCGAAAAGCATAAGAAATATACCTATTGTTATATTGAAACGAGTTTATTAAATTCTTACCATAAGAAAAAATAAAACGAGAATAGGTGTGAAGCAATCCCAAATCAGATTTGCCCTTCTGGCATTGCTTTTTGTCTTTTCCAGCCAGGGCTTACCATCAGAAAATAAACCGACTGTCACCATCGGACTGGTGGATACTTTTTCGCCTACTTTTTTCATAGAGTCTTACTCTCCGACCGTCGATCATTTGATGGAGAGCCTTACACAATATCAATTCAATTTAGTAGATATAAACCCCGGCAACATACTGGAAGATATAGAGAGGTATAAGCCGGATTTTTTAATTTCAAATGCCTTTACTTATGTCAGCTTGATGCAGACCCACGGAGCTCTTCAAGTCGCCACTAAAGAGAATAAAGAGACTTCGAATTTCACGGATTCAGTAGCTTCAACCATTATCGTAAGATCGGACAGCTCGATAAAAACTCTAGCGGATGCTAGAGGGAAAAAAGCAGCAGTTTCAGATTTGGAAAGTTTTGGAGGTTGGCTTATTGCCAAAGGAGAGCTGCTTTCCGCAGGTTACAACCCAGACAAGTTTTTTTCAGAAATCATCGAGACGAAATATGGTGTGCCGGATGTATTCCTTCTTTTAAAACACGGTTTCGTGACTGTCGGAGTGGTTGAAAGCTGTGAGCTGGAGAAAGCAATCCAGTCCGGACAGATAAAAGAAGGAGATTTTAGGGTTCTTAATCAACGCCTCAACCCACAAAAATGTTTAGTTAGTACTCCGGGATATCCGGACGTTGTCTTTTTTTCCTTAGCCGGCGTTGCGCCTAGTATTACTAAGGACGTTACCGTTGAGCTGCTGACTATGCCTTCGGTAGGCTTGGATTTCAACTGGACGATCACAAATAACTTCTTGCCTACATACAACTTGATGCAGTCTCTAAGACTTGGACCTTTTAACCATGACTCGGCTTGGTCTGTAAAGTTTTTACTGGAGAAATATAAAAACGGGATTTATTTTGCAGTCTTGTTGCTGTTTTTCCTTTTATTGCATGTATTTCAAATTAATTACTTGGTTCGAAAACGCACGGGGCAGCTAAGCAAAGCACTAAAAGAGACTAAGAAGTTTTATTTGGAATCCCAGAAAAGTAAACAAAAACTCCATGCTCTGGAAAGAATGAGCATCGTTTCTCAAATATCCAGTATGTTTGCGCATGAAATTAAACAGCCGATTACAAACATTGGTTACTACGCCGGAGCGTTGAGCATGCTTCTGGAACAAAAGCCAACTAAAGATAGTAGAGCGCAAGAAATTATCACTCTCCTACAAAATGAACTGCAAAAATCGACTCAGATCGTTGAACATGTCAGAAGTTTAGTTAAGAAAAGACCCAAAGAAAAAAAGATTTGCGATCTGGGAGGTGTTGTGAGTAATGCTTTAGGCCAAGGCTTATACGCACAAGCAGTTGAAAATAATGTTCCTAAGGGAGAATTCTTTACTCTTGGAGATGCTTTTGAACTGGAATTTATCGTTCTTAATTTCGTAAGAAATGCCAAAAGCGCTGTTAAGGGAGTCGTTAATCCTCATATCTCGGTTTCTGTATCGGAGGCTGGGGCTTTTTGGAAATTAAGCGTAAGGGACAACGGGCCAAAACTTGATCAGCTAGCTTTCGAAAATTTAGGAAAAGCCATTCAAAGCAGCAAGCCTGATGGACTGGGATTCGGTTTATCAATATGCAATGCGATTGCAGAATCATCCGGCGGACATTTAGAGTTTGAAAGAGGAGAATCGTCGGGAGTGATCGCTAGTTT
Organism: Turicimonas sp. TL08; assembly: GCF_054660695.1. Lineage (NCBI taxonomy): Bacteria > Pseudomonadati > Pseudomonadota > Betaproteobacteria > Burkholderiales > Sutterellaceae > Turicimonas > Turicimonas sp. TL08. The sequence continues at coordinate 2,517 of NZ_BAAGDP010000045.1, read as the reverse complement.
ATTTGTAGAAAAATTTATAACAAAAGAAGGAGGCGGAGATGACGAAGATAACGCAATCATTAATACGGTTGGTGGATGATGACGAAAGTGTTCTGAAAGCTCAGTCTCTTTTTTTAGAAATGGCAGGCTTCAAGGTCAAGTCATACAATTCGGCGTTATCTTTTTTGGAAAAAGATGATTTTTCTGTGACCGGCTGCATTGTCCTGGACGTCCGTATGCCGCATATGTCTGGAATTGAATTGCAAAATGAGTTAATTAGAAGAAGGTGCGATCTTCCTATTATTTTTCTGTCTGCTCATGGAGACATAGAAATGGCTGTCGAAGCCGTTCATAAGGGAGCCAAAACGTTTCTAGTAAAGCCTCCTCGCCTTGATAAACTCCTGGATTACATAAAAGAGGCAGTGGAAGAACATAGGGAGAGACAGAAGGGAAGGAAATTTGCAGAATTTTTGATGAATCAATGGAATTCATTAACTGAGGCGGAGCGTCAAGTAGCTGATATGGTAGCAAAAGGGCTTACCAACAATATGATAAGTCTTGTGTTGGAAATTACGGAGCGAACTGTCCGGTCCCATCGGTCGAGCATTTATGAAAAGCTGGAAGTCGAGAATGCTGCAGAACTTTCTGGATTTTTAAACGATTTGAATCGATATCGCAAAGCATATTTGCTGAACAATCCTAATCAATAACTCGAGATAGATTTCAGTATGGATTTTCAGGATAGAACGGATTGTTTTCCTGCGACCTCTTGCAAATTGTGGCGTTAATAAATTAACAACGATAATTCACTGTGAGGAGTATATGAAGCGAAGGGATTTCCTCTTTACTACTTTAATAGCAGGTTTTCCTGTGGTCGCTTTATCGTCTGAAGATGAATATTCCCCGCGATATGTAGATGTCATTGTTGTCGGTGCAGGAGCAGGAGGTCTCACGGCTGCATATAGTGCGGCGTTGAAAGGGGCTTCGGTTCTGCTTTTAGAGAAGATGCCGAAGCTGGGAGGAGATACTTTCTTATCGGGCGGTTATTTCAACGCTGTTCTTACTCCGGAAGAATCTTCTTGGTTCCCAGACTATCCTCCGGATAGCATTGATCTTTACACGTCTCAAATAAACCAGCTGGCCGAAGGCCTAAATTCTCCCAAATTAGCCCGAACTTTGGCAGAAAACAGCCGTGATTCTCTTGAGTGGCTTAAGAAATTGGGAATACGATTTTTGCCGACGCCTTATCATGTCTACGGAGGGAAATATCCTCGTTCTTTTCTGACAGAAACTGGGAACGGCAGGATCTATATTCAGGTCTTAGCAGAAGCATGTTTATCGAAGAAAGTACAGATATCTACAAATTCTCGGGTCATCACCTTAATCAAAGGAAACGAGGAAAACAGAATTGTCGGTGTGATAGCACAGGGGCCAGAAGGTCCAAGCACGGTTTTTGCCCGTAAAGGAGTTGTTCTAGCTTCCGGCGGATTTGGCGCAAACAGTTCTAAATTAAGGGAGATGGTTCCGTGGGCCGCTGATTTAGGAACAGATTCCAACCCCGGAGCGACGGGAGATCTTCACGATGCAGTTTATGCAATAGGCGGAAAATTAACAAATATGCATTTTGTGGAGTGCGTACCGGGTTCGTCAGCGCACGAAAATAATCCTGTTCGTCTGGATTACAACCCGAGAAAGTTCATCTTTGTTAATGAAAACGGCAAAAGATTCGTAAATGAAGAGCTTCCGAGGGGAAAAATTTCGGAAGCGTACTTTAACGGCGGCTTCAAACGATGTTATTCCATTGTCGATAATCAAACGGTTCAAGAAATTCAGCTCAACAGAAAAAAGAATGTTTATAAAGGCCTCTACAAGAATATGGTTTGGAGAGGAAATACCGTTGAAGAACTTGCGAGAAAGTTAAACATTCCAGAGAAAAACCTGTTTCAAACAATTCAAGAATGCCAATTTGATAAACAAATTCTGACTCCTCCTTTCTGGGCGGCAAATGTCGTTTTTAAAATACATTTGACTTTAGGAGGCGTAGAAATCAATGAAACGGCCCAAGTGTTGGACGAGCACGGCAAACCCATTACCGGGCTATGGGCCTGTGGTCAGATAATCGGCAATCTACACGGCAAATACCGACTCGGAGGCAATGGTATTAATTGTGCTGTAGTGTTCGGACGCTTGACTGCTAAAAACCTGACCCAATAAAAATTACAATTCTTTACATCAGTTTTGGTTGTGACAGTTGACGAGCGAAAAAATTGTCTGTAATATTCGAATTCTGCGCTGACGAAAACAAGTTAATTCGGAAGCGACTTAAGAGTGAATCTTAGGTAAAGTTCTTTAAAAATTTATCGACGAACCGATAAGAGCGGGCACTTAAGTTTAAGAGCGAAAGCGAAAGATTAAATTTAAGAAGCTCGCTTTGTGAGGCAAACGGAGTAGGAAATACTCCGTCAAAACCGAAACGAAGAGTAAGAGCGACAACAGAGATTAAACAAAAGAGTTTGATCCTGGCTCAGATTGAACGCT
>NZ_BAAGDP010000044.1:0-8354 GCF_054660695.1 Turicimonas sp. TL08 | reverse complement strand
TAAATGTATTAAGGGCGGGACACGCCCGGTTAGCCTGTGAAATGAACGGTGCAGTAAGGCCGTTGTCAGCAGGAACCCAACGAGACCTTCTACAACAATAGGCTACGGCTGTTGTAGTGGTGGTAGGAATCCTCTTCGTTTACGAAGAGGAGGATGTCAAAGGCCAAATTGCTGGCAAAAAAAAATCGCCGATCGACTATGGATGGCGACTACTGTCTGTGGGAGGGTCGACAGTTAAAAAGAGAATTTATGGGTTCTTTCGATACTGCATGACAGGGAACTCACAAAATTTCTAAGCTCACAAGTTCACTCAGGTGTAATTGTAACTAAGCGTCATTTTCTTTACCTCGTACAAAACGACATTTACAAACGAGCAAAAAATTGAGAAAATAAAAAATTCTGTTTTCTCATTTTTTCATGAGCAGTTCTCTCGCACAGTACTACGCCGATTTACTCAGACCCCTGGGCGAAGTACACGTCGGAAAAATGTTTTCTGTTTTCTGCATTTACATCAACGAAAAGCCGGTTGGCTTCTTATGCGGAGAAGAACTTCTTGTCAAAACAAATGCTCAGATGAGAGAGAAGTGGCCGGAAATTCCTCAACAAAAACTTTTTGATGGTGCAGTCAATCCTATGTGGCTGGTTGAAGATCCGGAAAACCAAGAACTTTTACTAACGCTTTTTCGCCGAGCTTACGAAAATCTTCCTCAACCTAAGCCCAAAAAGAGCAGAAAGAAGCAGAAGACTAATGAGGAGGTATTGTCTCAATCAGGCCTTGGCTCTCCTCTGAGTGACGAGTCTGTTATGGGGAAGGACGTTTTAACTTCAAAAGTTCGCGAAAATTCTTTTCTTGCTTGGTTACATCTAAACAAAAGAAAACTCTAAGAAAAATGATATAAGCGCTTTTGAAGAATGTAGAAGGATAAGAGGTCATCAACGATGAAAAAGAATAAAGCGGCAGTATTAGTTTTTATCTGGTTCCTGCTCTCTTTTTTATTCGGATGGTATGCCGTTGGAGCCATTAAATCTCTTCAGGTCCTGCTATTTTCGTTTCCTTTTGCGTTAATTCTGTTATTTCCTTTTTCATCGAATGTCAGGAAGACGCTTTTTTGTCTTTCGTTGGTCATCTTTGGACTTTCCGATTTTTATTTAGGCATTCAAGCATATTTGCGAGATGCCTACGAGGCGAGTTTGAATTCAGGCTTTGTTCTTGAATCGATAGCTAATACTTCACTATCGGAATCAAAAGAGTATCTGATGGCAATGGCACCTCAGATAGTCCTATGGTCTGCCGTTGCTTTTTTCATTTTTCTTTCTCAGACATATCTGGCAATTTCGCTGGTGAAAGAAGCCCCATTGCGCTCAAAATATTTTTATTGGTTTGCCGGTCTCATCATCTGTTTAAGTCTCTTTGGTTGGTACCAAAGAGCTTGGCGTGCACATTTTCCTCCGGTGAGCCTCTTAACTTTTTATCAATCCTGCGAAGAGAAAAAGAGCTATTGGAAAAATATAAAAGCAGAAAACAATGCCGCTCTGGATCGTGCAGCAAAACATATCCTTTCCGTTGAACCGGGACCAAGAACCATAGTTCTCGTAGTCGGCGAAAGCATGAATCGTGAAAATATGAGCCTCTATGGATATGACAGAGATACAACGCCCCGACTTAAGGAAGCGGACAAGGATTCCGAATTACATGTAAGTAAAGAAGCATTCTCCACTCAGTCAAGTACTGTTGCAGCATTCAATGACATGTTCGAATTCCCCGACTCGTCATCTATCTCGAAATCTAAACTTTTTGCTTTCTTCAAAGCCGCCGGCTACAAGATCTACTGGATCAGCAACCAAGACGATGTAGCAATCAAAGCCGAGTTTCAAGATTTTTCTAATACTGCGGTTAACTTAAATCGGGTTGCCGGCCGCTCCAGTACTTCCATGGATGAAAAAGTCCTCCCGGAATTAGAAAAAGCTTTACAAACACCGGGTGATAAAAAGTTAATCGTTGTTCATCTGATTGGCATCCATCCTCATTTCTCTTTCCGATATCCGTCTGAAATGAGTTCTCTGTGGAATGACCAAGATGCAACTAGGGCAAGGTTGGAAGAGAAGGGGCGAAGCATAAGGACATTAGAAATGCTTGAGCACTACGATAGGGCCATGTTGTATCAAGATGCAGTGCTCTTTGATACGTTGAAGCTGACGCAGAATTTCGATAAGAACCATCCCGATGTAAAAACCTCTTGGATTTTTTTGTCTGATCACAGCGTTGAGACCGGACAAAGAAAAGATAGAACCGGTCATTCCAACAATTCGTTGGGCGGTTATACCATTCCATTTTTGTTTTGGACGCCTTACAGCGATCTCTCAGAAGGTGAGGAAGTTCAGGAAGGCTCTTCTTTCCGGTCTGATTGGCTCTCTTATATGCTGCTGGATTTGGCGGGAATTCACTGCAATTTTCCAATCTTCGAAAAGTCTTGGCTGAGTAAGCAGTACAAATGGAAAGAACCGAAGGTAGTGACTGATTTGAAACAAAAAATAGAAGATTAATGAGAGAAGTTGCTCAAATACTGTCCATGGTCTCCAATAAACTCATTTACAACTTATGCTCACGGACGAATTAAGGTTTTTCCGTTATAATGCACGATGTTTTTCAACACGGTTCGATTAATTCCAATTGAAACCGCAAGTTAACATCGCTTAGGCGAAAAGGAAATTTAAAATGGCACAAACCACAGAAAAGAAAGCTGAAATTATTGCTAAGTTTGCACAGTCTGAAGGCGACACAGGATCTCCACAGGTTCAGGTTGCTTTGTTGACAGGCCGTATCAACGAATTGACAGAACACTTCAAAGTAAATCCAAAAGATCATCACAGCCGTCGTGGTCTTTTGAAGATGGTTTCTCGTCGTCGTAAATTACTTGACTACCTCAAGGGTCGCGATGTAAACGCCTACAAGGCTCTTATCGACGCTCTCGGTCTTCGTAAGTAATCCTTGCAATCGGCAAGATGATTTCAGCAGCGGTCAGCGATTCGGTTCGCTTGCCGCTGTGTTCATTTTTGGTTCAATATTTTTAAACCGGCGCGTTGCGATATGTGCGTGACGAAAAAACTAAATTTTTCTGAGCCGCAGATACCGCAGTGTGCCGAGTCAAAGGAATACTACACATGACAATGTTTAATAAAGTCGTAAAGACTTTTCAGTACGGTGAGCATACCGTCACACTTGAAACCGGTGAAATCGCTCGTCAGGCAACCGGTGCTGTTATCTGCAACATGGACGACACAGTTGTTCTTGCCACTGTTGTAGCAAAGAAAGAAACAAAACCAGGTCAGGATTTCTTCCCGCTGACTGTAGACTACATCGAAAAAACATACGCTGCCGGTAAGATTCCTGGAGGCTACTTCAAACGTGAAGGCCGTCCAAGCGAAAAAGAAACATTAACTTCCAGATTGATCGACAGACCTATCCGTCCGTTGTTCCCGGAAGGTTTCTTCAATGAAGTACAAATCATCATTCACGTTCTTTCCGTCAACCCCGAAGTTGATCCTGATATTCCTTCCATGATTGCAGCTTCTGCAGCTTTGGCAGTTTCCGGTGTTCCTTTCCACGGTCCTATCGGCGCAGCTCGTGTTGGTTATATCAACGATCAATATGTTCTTTGCCCGACTGAATCCCAGTTGAAAGAATCTAAGCTTGACTTGGTTGTTGCAGGTACTGAACGTGCCGTTCTTATGGTTGAGTCCGAAGCTCAGCAGCTTTCCGAAGAAGTTATGCTTGGAGCTGTTATGTTCGGTCACGAACAGATGCAGGCAGTTATCGAAGCCATTGACGCTCTTGTTGAAGAAGGCGGCAAGCCGTTGTGGGATTGGGAACCGGCTCCTAAGAATGAAGCTCTCTTAGCTAAGATTACAGAAATCGTCGGTGACAGAATCAACGACGCCTTCACCCATAGAAACAAACAAGAAAGAAACGAATGCCTTCGTGTAGTCTATGAAGACGTTCAAGAAAAAATTGCCGCTGCTATTGAAGCCGGCGAATTGGAAGAAGTTGATCCTAACGAAGTCAACAATATCCTTTTCGAAATGGAAGCACGCCACGTCAGAGGCAAGATCCTTGCCGGAGAAAGACGTATCGACGGCCGTGATACACGCACCGTTCGCCCAATCGAAATCCGTACAGGTGTTCTCCCGAGAACTCATGGTTCCGCTCTGTTTACACGCGGCGAAACACAGGCTTTGGTTGTTACTACTCTCGGTACAAAGCAGGATGAACAGATTGTTGATTCTCTCGGCGGTGAATATCGCGAACGCTTCATGATGCACTACAACATGCCTCCGTTTGCTACCGGTGAAACAGGCCGTGTCGGTTCTCCGAAGCGCCGTGAAATCGGTCACGGACGTTTGGCAAAACGCGCTCTTCGCGCCGTTATTCCATCCGAAAAAGATTTCGAATACTCAATGCGAGTAGTTTCTGAAATCTGTGAATCCAATGGTTCTTCTTCTATGGCCAGCGTTTGCGGAGGCTGCTTGTCCTTGATTGACGCAGGTGTTCCTCTGACAGACTTCGTAGCCGGTGTTGCTATGGGCCTTATCAAGGAAGGCAACAAGTTTGCTGTTTTGACCGACATCCTTGGTGACGAAGACCACTTAGGCGATATGGACTTCAAGGTAGCCGGGACAGATCATGGTGTTACTGCTCTCCAGATGGATATCAAGATCGAAGGCATTAACAAGGAAATTATGGAAGTCGCTTTAGCTCAAGCTAAAGAAGGCCGCATGCATATTCTCGGAATCATGCATGAAGCAGTTGGCGATGAAAAGCGTGAACTCAGCCAGTATGCTCCTCGTATGTTGAGTTTCAAAATCAATCCGGAAAAGATTAGAGACGTTATCGGTAAAGGCGGTGCAGTTATTCGTGCCATTACAGAAGAAACAGGCGTTTCTATCAATATCGAAGATGACGGCAGCGTAACTATTGCTTCTGTTGACCAGGCAGCTGCTGATGAAGCCAAGAGACGTATTGACGAAATCACGGTAGATGTTGAAGTCGGCCAGATTTACGTTGGCAAAGTCACCAAGATTCTTGACTTCGGCGCTTTTGTTCAGGTTCTGCCGGGTAGAGAAGGTCTCCTTCATATCAGTCAGATCGCTCACGAAAGAGTTGCCAAGGTTGCTGACCATCTGAAAGAAGGTCAGGAAGTTCGCGTGAAGGTTTTGGAAATTGATGAAAAAGGCAAATTCAAACTTTCTATGAAAGCTTTGATTGAGAAACCTGCTCGTCAAGAAAAGCCAGCTGAAAAACAGCAGTCCTCTGAAAATCCGGACATTATCGTCGGCTAGTTAAGCCCCGGTAATCAACCGGCATTATTCAAGTATTCTCAAAAGCAGAGAAGTATTTGGAAGTGCCGGTTTTTCTTTGCTTTTTGAAACGTTTTCATCTTTTCCTTCTCCCGCTAATGATCTATTCTCCATTAAGCTCAAAGGCCCATAGCTTCTCCTAATTTGAAAGGAATTAATCCCATTAAGGAAGTGAAATCAGTTCTCAGTTAGTTTTTCCTAAGTGTTTTCCTTTTGATAACAAGTGATTCTGAATTAACTTTTTAGCAACTATTCAGAATGATCGATTAAGAATTAAAAGAAGATTGGGATAATCAGGTAATTTTCCATTTTTAGAGGCTTACTTTGTTCAATCTAAAAGAATTATTGAAAAAAACGGATTTTACGAATGAAGAAATTATTTTTCTTTTAGGATTAAAAGATCCGGAACAGTGCAAGCTTCTTCAAGAAGAGGCTTATCGCAGAACAACTGCCTTGATGGGAAACAAGGTTTATTACCGAGGCCTCATTGAATGTTCCAACATCTGCACTTCGAATTGCCGTTACTGCGGAATTAGGAAGGACAATCATCAAGTACGCCGCTATGAGATGACCAAGCAGGAAATTATTGATCAGGCCGTTTGGGCTGCTCGCAATGGCTATGCATCTATCTGTTTGCAGGCAGGCGAAAGAAGAGACGAGAAATTTATCAGTTTCATTGAAGAGTGCCTCAGAGAAATTCACAAACAAACCGTAAGCGATGTTCTTCTAGATGGAGTGGGCGTAACTCTGTCTTTGGGAGAACAAACAAAAGAAGTTTATGAACGTTGGGCTGTTGCCAGCGGTAATAGATCCAATTTGCGCTACTTGGCAAGATTTGAGACTTCTAATGCGGATCTTTTCTGCATGCTTCACTCGGCAAAAGGAAAATACGAAAAAATTTTGGATCATCGTTTAGAGTGTCTGAAGCATTTAAAAGAATGCGGCTACCAGGTCGGAACGGGAGTAATGATTGGCATTCCCGGTCAGACATTAAAGGATCTTTGTATGGATATCCGCATGTTCCAGCAGGTAGATGCAGACATGATTGGCATGGGACCGTATTTAATGTCTGAAGAAGCAGATTTAGAGTTTCTCGGACAAATGGAGAATAAGGCTCTTTTTCAACTTTCTTTGAATATGATTGCGGTTACAAGACTGGTAATGGGCAATATTAATATTGCAGCCGCTACCGCCCTCCAAGTTCTTCATCCGGAGGGAAGAGAGATTGCCATTGAATATGGCTGCAACGTCATCATGCCGAATCTCTCTCCTACTAAATTCAGAGAAGGCTATCAACTTTACGATCATAAGCCCGGTCTCAACGATGACCCATTCCATTTCGGCTTACATTTGGAAGAAAGAATTCAATCGCGGGGAAGGGAAGTAGGCTGGAATGAGTCAGGTTCCTCTCGAAAATGGCTTATGAAACAAGAAAAACAGGAACAACTGGCTTGCTAGGTTAAGACATTTTCCTTCCAATATAGTTTTGTTACAAAAGCAGACGTCAAGAATTTAATTTTTATTCTTGGCGCCTTTGCTAAACTTATTTTTTTCACTATTACAAATAGAGGATTCCATGCGCAGAGGCTTAGTCGTAGGCAACTGGAAAATGAACGGTTCATTGGAATTTATTGAAAACTGGGTATCTCATTACACAGCTTTTTTAGAAACTCAGACTGAGACCGCTATTTGTCCCCCGTACGTCTTTATTCCTTTTTTAAGAAATCGTCTGATGACTTCCGCAATTCACATGGGAGTAGGAGCGCAAGATTGTTCTGTCCATAATGATGGTGCTTACACTGGTGAAGTAGCAGCAAATATGCTTGCTGATGTAGGATGCTCTTTTGTTATTGTTGGTCACTCCGAGCGCCGGCAGTACCATTTTGAATCTAATGAAATGGTTGCTTTGAAAGCACAAAAAGTTCTCGAAGCTGGACTCCGTCCCATTGTTTGTGTCGGTGAGACGTTGGAAGAAAGAGAAGCGGGACGAACTAATGAAGTTGTCTTAACACAGCTCAATGCAGTTCTTGATGTCATCGGGCCTGAAATGCTAGTCACCGGCGCTTTAGCCTATGAACCCGTTTGGGCTATTGGAACAGGAAAAACTGCGACACCGGAGGAGGCGCAAGAAGTTCACAAGATCCTTCGAGATAGTGTAAAATCACGCAATTCTGATGCTGGGGATTCCTTGAGAATAATCTATGGAGGCTCAGTAAAGCCATCAAATGCTCAAAAGCTGTTTGCTTGTCCTGATATTGACGGAGGTTTGATTGGCGGAGCTTCATTAAAGGCTGAAGATTTTTATGCAATTGCCCAAGCGGCCAGCTCGGTAGAGTTTATTGTTTAACGGTTAGAAACAAAAATGAATTACATTCTTACTATTGCCATCGTGCTTCAAGTTTTGAGTGCGCTAGCAATTATTGTTTTGGTTCTTTTACAGCATGGTAAAGGAGCTGATCTTGGCGCAGCTTTCGGAGGCGGCGCTTCCGGTTCACTTTTCGGTGCTTCCGGTTCTGCAAACTTTTTATCTCGCTCCACTGCGGTTGCGGCAACGATTTTCTTCTGCTCCACTTTGGCATTGACAGTAGGTGCAAAGCACAATCGTGCCCCAGTTTCCGGCGGTGTTTTGGGTACAGTTTCCGAAACTACTGCACCGGCTCCGGAGCCAGTTAAAGCTCCTGTAGAAAAAAGTAGCGAATCTCCTGCACAAAATCAAATTCCGCGCTAGAATACGGACTTCTTGATTTAGCCGACGTGGTGAAATTGGTAGACACACCATCTTGAGGGGGTGGCGGCGAGAGCCGTGCGAGTTCAAATCTCGCCGTCGGCACCAAAATTTTAAAGCCCAGATTTAATCGTCTGGGCTTTGTCACATGTGCGCCCAGCAGGGCGTCTCTCTATAGGGTGCAAATCCCGAACCTGCCCGATGAGGGGAAAGGTTAGCGACTCGGCAAGGGTTCAACGGCGACGTTGAATCTGAAGGAAGCTGATAGCAAAAT
>NZ_BAAGDP010000043.1:0-8748 GCF_054660695.1 Turicimonas sp. TL08 | reverse complement strand
GCCGTTTTGCCAGATTAGGGTTGTATTCTCTCCGCTTTATGGCGATTTGTTAGTGAAGCGCCCACTACGGAACCGTACGGTGGGTGCTGTGAGAGGGGGACGGGGCAACCCAACCCTCTACTCGATTCATACGATCCAACGAGTAGGAAATTCCATGAAGGTGATTTCAATACAAGCTCCTCCGCCAGGGGAACATCGTCAGGCAAATCAACTAAGAATTGCCGGATTGACGAGGTTTACAACAATTGATTTTCCCGGATTTTTGTCGGCAGTCGTATTTCTTAAAGGCTGCCCTTGGAAATGTCTTTATTGCCAAAACCCAGAGCTGCAGTCCAAAGACTTCTCTGAGAACGAAGAGCGTGTTTCTTGGGATTACCTAGAAAATTTTTTGAAGAAAAGGATAGGGCTGATTGACGGGGTTGTTTTCAGCGGAGGAGAGCCTTTGACCGATCCTGCACTTTACGAGGCAATTCAATCAGCCAAGAAGCTCGGCTATAAAATCGGCCTTCATACTGCAGGAATGTATCCTCACCATTTGAGAGAGATTCTTCCTTTTCTTGACTGGGTTGGTCTGGATATCAAAGCACCTCTATGCGAACATGAACTATACGAAAGAGTTGTCGGCAAGAGGCTGCATATCGAAAAAGTGGAGGAGAGCTTGGATGATCTTCTCAAGAGCGGAATCCCGTTCGAAGTCCGAACGACAGCCCATCCTGATTATCTTTCAGAAGAGCAGCTGTTAGCCCTGGCAATGCAACTTAAGCAGAGAGGAGTGCGGGAGTATGCTCTACAAATTTACAGAGAACCTCCTATGCATACTCAAGAGCATCCTTTACCAAGAGTTGGAAGCGACTATCCTTCTAACGAAGTATTGAAGCAATTAGAATCTACGTTCGATAAATTTACTCTGAGAAGACCATAACTATATGTCAATAATAAAAATATTATCTGCTTTTGCAGTTTCTGCTCTTTTGGCATCGACTGCGCAGGCTCTTTCTTTTGGTGAAATCGGCAATCTTTTTCAAAAATCCGAGACTGCTACGGCTGCCGATCAAAAAGATTTCGGCCATCCAGGATACGAGTACATTGAAGCCAGAGTCACTCGCGTTGCTGACGGAGATACTTTAACTGTCCGCGAGAAGGGTTCTAACAATAAAATCAAAATCAGACTTCTCGGAATTGATGCTCCGGAACTAAAAATGGACGGAGGAAACGAGAGCCAACGTCATCTGGAAAACCTTATCCGCAGCGGCAACAATCAAGTGAGAATCTACTACCTTTCCAAGAAGAAGTTTGATCGATACGGAAGAATAATAGGCAAGGTCGTTACAAACGATATTGATGTCAATAGACAAATGGTGCTCGATGGCCACGCTTGGTTTTACAGAAACTATCAGAAAGACGTAATGCCGAAAGATCGTGTCCTTTATCAGGAATCTATGTATGAGGCACAGAGGGCTAAACGCGGATTATGGGCTCAGCCAAATCCTGAAGAACCTTGGGAGTGGAGGAAGACTCACCGCCGAAAAGATTAATCAGGTTTATTGAAGCGAGCTACCCAGGCTTTTGCAAGCCTCGGGTTTAGCTCGTGGTGGTTGGCTACTGTGGCCTGATGAAGTCTCCGAAATTATCATCTTGCTCGAAGCAAGTGGGAGAAATGATTAAAGAGACCTTGGATGGATTGCCGCTGATGGCAGGGGTGAAAACCGGTTCAGAAAACAGCCTATTTGGGCTGTTTTCGGCTATATGGTCGATGGACTCATGTTCAAATCCTTCCAGAAGCCAGTCTTTGTCGAATTCGTTATCAAAAAAAGGAAACTTATTGGGTTCTCGGTCGTCGTCCTCCAAAGAATCCATAACTCGGCTGCTGATATATTCCAATGTTGCAATAAGAGGCTCGACCTTATCGGGTCGGACCTTTTCTTCAATCATTGTTCTTACATCGGCCTTAAGTTTGTAAGGTACAAAAAACGAATTATCAAACTGAGTGACATCGTAATTAATTTTTTTACTGAACTTCTTCATACTTCTTCAAATTAGGACGGGAGAGAGTTTTAGAACTGCAGAATCTCTTCCTGTTTTTATTGTAGTTAAGAATTCAAAAGGCTTGAGTCAACTTGAGTACTATATTCCGAGCTTAATTGAATGGGATAAGCATGCAAAAAAATACTATAGGCTGCGATATTTTCTGCGATGTTATTGACAATTTCGGAGACGCAGGGGTGTGCTGGAGATTGGCGCGAGATATCAGGAAAGAGAAGGGCTGGAATGTGCGCTTCTATATAAATAATCTTGAAACCTTATCGGCGATTGAACCAAGAGTCGACTGTGAAAAAGCAAGACAGCATGCTGCAGGAATTGAGCTCCTAAAATGGGAAGATGCGGAGCGAGAAAGTCCCTCGGATATCGTTATAGAGACATTCGGGTGCAGAATTCCTGACTCTTTTGAAAAAAGAATTGCCGAAAGAAATCCTTCTCCAATCTGGATCAATTTGGAATATTTGTCAGCGGAAGACTGGGTTGAGGGCTGTCACACTCTGCCTTCGCCTCATCCGCGGTATGGCACGAAAAAATACTTTTTCTTCCCGGGAGTTACCAATAAAACAGGGGGAATTATTTGCGAGACACGACTCAACGAACACCGTCAGTTGTTTAAGAGTAAAAAAGAAGTCTTTCTAAAAACTATAGGAGCAAATCCGGAGAGTCCCTTTAATACTTTCGTGTTTTGTTATCCCTCAGCGCCCCTTAAAATTTTGGTTGAAGCCTTGGCTTCTGATCGAAGACCTATTCAGCTTTTGTTGGCGGCCGGTGGTGCCGGAAAAGAGATACAAGAACTGGCAAAGCCATATCCTCACATTTTGTGTGTTCCTCTTCCTATGCTTCCTCAGACTGATTTTGATAAATTGCTCTGGGTTGCTGATTCTTTGATTATTCGAGGAGAAGATTCTTTTGCTCGTGCTCAATTAGCCGGTAAACCTTTTATTTGGAATATTTATCCTCAGACAGAGGATACGCACATTCATAAACTGACAGCTTTTGAAGATCGTTTAAAATCTTTTTACTCTCAAAAGAATTTCAAGCTTTTGAAAGAAATTAATCTCGCTTTTAATAAGGGAGAATCTTCTTTTATAGAGTTATGGCCTCAATGGCGCGATGCGACTTCCGAATTAACGGAGAGCGCGGCAGCTTGGGAAGAAAATTTACATTCTGTAGGTTCACTTACAGAGAATTTGTGCAAATTCATAGAAAGCAAGTTAAAATCATAGGATCTCTTATATCTGCGATTGGCAGTTAGAAAACATCAGGTATTTTTTTTATTATGAAAACAGCACAAGAACTTAGAGTTGGTAATGTTGTCATGGTTGACAACAATCCTATGGTTGTCCTTAAAAGCGAATACAGCAAAGGCGGACGCGGCGCTTCCACAGTTAAGCTCAAAATGAAGAACCTTCTGAGCAATGCCGGAACGGAAACTGTTTACAGAGCTGACGATCGTTTCGATGACATCATCCTCGACAAGAAGGAAGTTACATATTCCTACTACGGTGATCCTCACTATGTTTGGATGGACGATGAATACAACCAGATTGAAGTTGAAGCTGAAGTGATGGAAGACTGCCTTAAGTATTTGGAAGACGGCATGCAAGCTGAAGCCGTTTTCTACAATGGCCGTGCTATTTCTATCGAACTTCCTACAATTTTGGTTCGCGAAGTTGTTTACACAGAACCTGCAGTTAAGGGCGACACATCCGGTAAGGTAATGAAACCAGCCAAACTCTCTACAGGTCACATCGTTCAAGTTCCAGCTTTCGTCAACACAGGCGACAAGATTGAAATCGATACAAGAACTGATGAGTATCGCAGCAGAGTAATGTAATTAGGGATTACTCTTGAAAAAGGCGGCTTAGGCCGCTTTTTTCGTATCTTTTAAGAGCCGGGCGGGGATAAGCAAACTTTGCGTTGTTAGAATTTATTTTATTTTTCTAACTTGGAAGCATAAGAATGGATCCATACGCAGCAGGTTGGTTGTCGATTATTCCTCCCGTAGTCGCAATCGTATTGGCCCTTATAACAAAAGAAGTTTTTTCTTCCCTAATGATCGGTATTCTTTCCGGAGCTTATATTTATTCCTTCGGAAGTGGGGCAGCCGATCCAATGGTCAAAGGCCTGGAAGTTACCTTTAAATTAATGGGGGATAAGGTTGACTTTCAAATTCTCTTATTCTGTACTTTATTAGGTGCACTGGTATACGTCTTGGGAATGTCCGGAGGCACTCGCAAATACGGTGAAATCGCAAGAGAAAAAATCAAAAGCAGAAAGTCTTCTATCTTAGCTACATTTGGTCTGAGCTTTCTTATCTTTATTGACGATTACTTTAACTGTTTAACGGTTGGTACCGTCATGAGACCTCTGACTGACTCTTATCGTGTCTCCAGAGAAAAACTGGCTTATATCATTGACTCAACTGCTGCTCCGATGTGTATCATCGCACCGATCTCTTCCTGGGCAGCTGCTGTCGGAAGCAGTTTGAAATCCACCGGTCAGTTCGAAAGCGATTTCCAAGCTTTCGTTTCTTCCATTCCATTCAATTTCTATGCCATTTTCTGTCTTTTATTGGTTTTCTATTTAAGTCTTACCAACAGAGATTTCGGTCCGATGAGACTTGCTGAAGAAAGAGCTCTTTCTAAGGCATTGAAGGAAGTAGAGAACGAAATTACCGATAAACCTAAACACCTTCCGAGTACCCGCGGAACTATTTGGGATATGTTGGTTCCATTAATTGCCCTAATCGTATTCGCAGTTTTAGCCTTCATGTATGACGGCGGCTATTGGGGAGATGATCCTGCCTATCATACTTTTGCCGCATCTCTGGGCAACTGTTCAGCCTCTAAGGCTCTTGTTTGGGCATCTTTTGGTGCAATCGTTGTTGCGATGGCAATGTATATTCCGCGTGGTATTGTGAAGTTTGGTTCCTTTATGGAAGGCTGCATTGAAGGCATGAAACTCATGCTTCCGGCCAACATTATTTTGGTGTTAGCCTGGACTCTTTCGGGTGTTTGCCGCGACCTTCTTTTGACTCAGACCTTTGTTCAAGGTTTTGTCGCAGGAGGTACAGGTCTCGATTACTTCCTTCCCGTAGTTATTTTCATTATTGCAGGATTGTTGTCCTTCTCCACAGGGACAGCATGGGGTACATTCGGTATTTTGATTCCTATCGCAGTTCCGGTTGCTATCTCTGTCGATCCTAGCTTGACTGTAGTGTGTTTGTCCGCTACTTTGGCAGGTTCCGTTTTCGGCGACCACTGCTCACCGATTTCCGATACAACTATTTTGTCAAGTGCGGGCAGCGGATGTTCTCATATGTCTCACGTAACGACTCAGCTTCCTTACGCATGGTTTGTAGCAGGCTGCTGCGTAGTCGGATACTTGGCCGCAGGGTTAAGCCATGGAAACTGGCTTATCAGTTTCGGTGCTACTTTTGTGGCTTTTGCAGGTTTCTTGGCTGTTATGTGGAATAGAAGCTTTGACGTTAAGAAATTTGAAAACATGCTTGCAGTCGAGGAAAAGATGGCAGCAGCTAGATAAAGGACATTTACCTCAACTCAAATTGAGCTAGGTATTTACGAAGGTAGTAGAAATACCTAAATACTTTTGCTAATATAGCACCTGAGAGATTTAATTCTCTCTTCTCCTTGGGATTGAGGTTGGTAAGTTTCAAGGACTTGGGCGAATCGCCCAATCAGAGTCCGCTTACCGTTAGTCGGGCACCAGTGCGAAGTATCTGGTGCCTTTTTTTTGACTTGAGTCAAAGAACTCTTCCATAATTGCGGAATATTTTTTGAGCAGGCAATAAGTTGTGACGACCAATGCAACGAATGAGAAAGACACGGAGGCAAAACCTTTTGACGCTTCTGAGTTTTTAAAGACCCTTCCAAGACTTCCCGGCGTTTACAGATATTTTGACTCGCAAGGCAATCTCCTCTATGTAGGAAAAGCAAGAGATTTGAAAAGGAGGGTGTCAAGTTATTTTCAAAAGACGCTTGCTCCTCGAACCGAGATGATGGTTGGCTTAATTGCCAGGGCCGAAATTACTGTTGTCAACAGTGAAGCTGAGGCTCTTATTCTTGAGTCCAATTTAATTAAATCTCAATCTCCGAGATTCAATATTCTCTTCAGAGACGATAAGTCCTATCCGTACCTGAAATTCAGTGCAGGAGATTTTCCTCGCCTGTCCTATTTCCGAGGCGCCTTAGATAAAAAACAAACTTTTTTCGGTCCTTTTCCAAATGCTACGGCTGCAAAAGAAGCTCTAAGTGTGGTGCAGAAGGTATTCCGGATCCGTGTTTGTGAGAATTCTGTCTTTAATAATCGTTCACGACCCTGTCTTCTCCATCAGATTGGAAGATGCAGCGGACCATGCTGTAATTGCGTCAGTAAAGAAGAATATGCCGAGTCAGTTCGACTCTCAAAAGAGTTTTTAAGAGGAGAAAGTGCAGAGATTCAAAAAACTTTACAACAGAAGATGGAAAGGCATGCTGAGAAGTTAGAGTTCGAAAAAGCAGCTGCAGTTCGTGACCAATTGGCAGCTATTTCGAATGTTACCCAGATGCAGACCATGACTGCAACTCCAGACTTTAATGTCGATATCATTGCTGCCGTAATTGAAGGAGGTCAAATCTGCGTTAATTTGGCAATGGTTAGGGGCGGTCAGCATCTAGGCGATCGTTCCATTTTCCCTAAATTTTCTAAGGACACGGAGCTTCCGTCTGTGGATGAAGTCATTGAAGCCTTCGTAGCTCAGCATTACTTAGAAATGGATGTACCGCCGGTTGTTTTGGCTAATGTTGAAGAAAACGGCGATACGATTTCGGAACTGCTAAATGCACTTTCTCCGAGAACGGTTTATTTTGCAAGAAAGCCTCAAGGTATCCGAAAGAAGTGGCTGGATTTAGCTACGATGAATGCAAGGATTTCTTTGGGCAGAAAACTTAGCGAAGAATCTCATCAAGTAGGAAGAATGGAGGCTCTGACAGAGGCTTTAGGTCTGCAGTTTGACAGAGAAGACTATTCCAACTTTACAGTGGAATGTTTCGACATCAGTCATTCTTCGGGTGAAGCTACTCAAGCATCCTGCGTTGTTTTTGCAAACAATAAAATGGATTCAAGCCAATACCGCCGATTCAATATTCACGATGTAACACCGGGCGATGATTATGCAGCCATGCGTCAAGTTTTAACGAGAAGATATTCTCGAGTGGCCCGTGGTGAAGCAAAACTTCCTACCATCGTTTTAGTTGACGGCGGAAGAGGGCAGGTTTCTATGGCTTGTGAAGTCTTTGATGAACTCGGACTCGATAAAAATGTCATCGTCGGCGTGGCGAAAGGTGAAGGAAGAAAAGTTGGGTTGGAAGAGTTAATTTTTGCTGATCCGGACAAACTTCCTCTGAAATTGGGAAAAGAGTCTGCAGCTTTGATGCTTATTGCGCAAATTCGAGACGAAGCACACAGATTTGCAATTACTGGAATGAGAGCAAAGCGTGCGAAAGCAAGAAATTATTCTAAAATTGAAGATTTAGAGGGAGTGGGTCCCAAGCGCAGAAAAAAACTATTAGCGCATTTTGGGAGCTTGAAAGCTCTTTCCAATGCTTCAGAAGAGGATATTGCTAGTGTCGAGGGAATTTCTCATTCGATAGCAAAACAAATTTATTCGCAATTACATGGCTAAACAAATACAAAAATTATCTTTTAACTTGCCTATGTGGCTCACTTGGGCAAGGATTGCTTTTATTCCCTTGATTGTTGGGGTGTTTATGCTCCCAATTTCATGGGTAAGTATGGAGTGGCAAAACATTATCGGCTGCGCTCTTTTTATCATTGCAGCAATTACTGATGCGTTAGACGGCTACTTCGCAAGAAAGTTTGGAATGGGAACTAAGCTTGGAGCATTTTTAGATCCGGTTGCTGACAAGCTGATGGTCAGCGCGGCTCTTATCGTTTTAGTAGCTGCAGGAAGGGTCGACATGCTTATTGCCTTAATTATTATCGGCAGAGAAATTACCGTTACAGCATTAAGAGAATGGATGGCTCAAGTCGGCATGTCCGGAAAAGTCAAAGTCAACTGGTATGGCAAAATTAAAGCAATTGCGCAAATGGTTGCAATCCCGATGCTGCTTTATTTTGAACCTCTTTGGGGTATCGATATGAGAATGTTAGGTACGATTCTTATCTATATAGCGGCACTGTTGACGCTTTATTCTATGTTTGTATACCTCAAAGCAGCAGCGCCATATTTTGATAGCAATCCCGGGAAATAAAATTCGTTTGAAATTAATTAAATTCTCAAAAATCCAAAATGTTGTGAAATTACAAAAATTTTTACATTTTATGTAACTATTTGAAATTAAATAATAAGCACTAGTTTTTAGTGCTTTTTTTTAAATTTTTTTTCTCAAGAGGTTTGACAAGCTCAAAAAAGGTATTTATAGTTCGCACCTCGTTGTTGATGACGAACACGAAATCAGCAACGCAAGTTCTTTAAAAATTTATCGACGAACCGATAAGAGCGGGCACTTAAGTTTAAGAGCGAAAGCGAAGAGATTTAAATTTAAGAAGCTCGCTTTGTGAGGCAAACGGAGTAGGAAATACTCCGTCAAAACCGAAACGAAGAGTAAGAGCGACAACAGAGATTAAACAAAAGAGTTTGATCCTGGCTCAGATTGAACGCTGGCGGAACGCTTTACACATGCA
>NZ_BAAGDP010000042.1:0-8933 GCF_054660695.1 Turicimonas sp. TL08 | reverse complement strand
CACCTATGGGGGGATGCTCTCTGGGCTCCTTCTTATTTTGCTGCAAGTTGTGGGGGTGCACCTATTTCTATTATCAAACAGTACATTGAACAACAGAATACGCCTGACTGAAAAAATTATTATATTCGACCCTTATATCACCGTCCTAAAGGACGGTGTTTTACGGGTCGGTCTGATAAAAATAATTCACACACATTTTTTCAAATGGGCTAGCAAAACTCCGCCGTGTAGGATGATGATATAAGACTTCCTTGATAAATAAAGCAACATAATAGAACTACAAGATTTCAAAATCTATCAAAATCAATCAATTTCATTGATATATATCAATTGATTGATAGATAGGCAACTTTTCTATTAAATTTCAATAAGTTATACAAAGAATTCAATTGATGCAATTCTGATACTTTGGCAGGCGTAATACAGTTCGAAAAGTTGCTCCTAGCGTTCCAACTCATCTTTTTGAACGTTACTGAAGACATGAACAAAGGCTACAGTGCGACGATCGTCTGCACTAGCGGTATGAAACAGTTCCCGTTTAAGTTTGACAAGGTCAAAACGACGATAACAAGTTGCTGTGTACTCAGCCTTTAGCTCACCCGATGACTCCTGAGTTGTGACAGACACATCCCGTGCAGAAATGGCCTCAATCATTACTACTAATCTTTTTATTTTAGAAATGCAATGGCACGACGCTGTTCAAGCTCCGGAGCTTTAAATTCTATCCGGTCTTTTAGCTCTTTATCTGCAATTAGTTAGAAGCCTCAGAGGCAGATGCTGTCATGAATTGACCGCTCAACCAGGCCTTAAGCTTTTCTGCATCCTGGTTTCTTGCCGCTTTATTAGGAGAATCTAAGAAGATAATGGCTACTGTTTTGCCGCCAATCTCAGTTTCCATTGCCAAGCAATAACCTGCTGCTGTAGTCAGTCCTGTCTTCTGTAAAGAAACGTCCCAATTGTCGTTAGCGACGAAACTGTTGGTAGTGCGGCTTGTCACCAAACGGCGTCCGACAGGAATCTGAGCCATCGGGGTTGTAGAAAGTTCGCGGATAAGGTCATACTCACCGGCGCTAGCTAACAATCTTGAAAGGTCAAGTGCAGAAGACTTGTTTTCATTGTTCAGACCGATGGAATCATAGAAAACGGAATCAAACATACCAATCATGGCAGCTTTGGTATTCATGTCACGGATAAAACGTGCTTTTCCACCCGGGAAGGTTCTTGCCAAGAAGTGAGCTGCTCGATTATCAGAGCTCATCAAAGCCAGATGCAATGCCTGCTTGCGGGAAAGATACATACCGTTTCTCAATTTGCTGCGGGCGCTGGATCTAACAAAGTCTTCTTTAGTTACTTTGAATTTTTCGTCTAAGGAAACACCGGATTCTACGATGACCAATGCTGTCATTAATTTTGTAATTGAAGCAATCGGAAGTCTTTCATCGGCATTTTTTTCGTAGAGAACTTCGTTGCTGTCCATGTCATAAGCAAGAACCGCTGTGGTCTGAAGTCCCAACGGATCAGAAGAACCTCTGAGTCCATGAAGCTGAGCGTAGGAAGGGCCTCTGACTTTGCGTACGGCATATCTCTTTTTGGAAACTTTCTTGGAAGCGGCAAACTTTCTGCTTGTTGTTGTCTTACCGGCAGTCTTTCTTACTGATTTGTTAGAAGCAGCTACCACCGCTTTTTTACGAACATTCTTCTTTGCAGAGACTTTCTTTGTCTTAACGGCTTTTACTGATTTTTTCTTGACTGTCTTAGTTGCCGTTGCCTTGGATTTTTGAGGTGCTGCGTCGGCAGCCGGAGAAAGCGCTAAAGAAAAGGCTAAAAAAACTGAACAAAAAAAGGACGCCCATGTGCGCATTTACATATTCTCCCGAACCGAGTTATTTGTTTCCTTTTTTTATTTTGACATCTTTTTTATTTACTTAACTAAACTCCATATAAAAAATTACAAAAATGGATAAAACTATTTCTTAAAAAGGGAACTTTCCCTTAAGTAAATAAAACCAAAATAGTTATTACTTGGTAGAAACACCTAGAAAATAGTGTAACGGCTGGAAATATTAATTTATTAATAAATTCCAGCCGAAAAATTAATAATATTAAAAGCCTCGTGAAGAACCGATTAACGAGTCCCAAACTTTGTTCAGTCTTTTAACACTTACCGGCATGGGCGTTCTAAGTTCTTGAGCAAAAAGAGAAACTCTTAGCTCTTGAAGTAAATTCTCAAATTCTTCCAGACGCGGATCTTCTACACCCCTTCTTGCAGCTTTTTCTCGATTGAGCTTTATCGTTAGCTTATTAATCTCTTCTGCTTTTTCCGCATCTTTTGAAGGATCTTTTCTGTACTTTTCTAAACGAACTTCAACCGCTTTTAAATATCTCGGATAATTTCGCAAAATATTAATTGACTTGTTTTCTATAAAATTCTTAGAAAACATTTCTTTTAATTGGGAATTAATATTTTCATTTAATTCCTTAATATTTTTAAAAGCATTAAGTTTCTGGTTTACCCCTGCGGCTTGATTAACGATCTGTTCAATTAATCGCGAAATCTCCAAGGCTATAAGGTTCAATTTACCCTTACTTTCCTGGCACATAACCCCAAATTCTTGTTGGTTGATAGGTAATTTCCCTAGCAAGCAACTTTGTTCAATGGCCGCATTGATTACTTGAGACTTCAAATTTTCAAAGCTTTCAAAAGCTTGTTTCGCAAATGGCAAACTTGAACCGACAATCTGGGCAGACTGAAGAGACTTCAAACTCTTATCTAAATACTTGATTTGCTCTTTAAGCTGGAAACGTATAAGTTTTCTGATGCCTTTTTTATGAACTTCTTTGGCTTCTTCCGGTTCATCAAACACTTCAATGGAGCAATAATCACCGCGATCTGCAATAGCAGGATGTCCAATCAAAGAAACGCCCTTTCTTCGGATTTCCATCACTTCGGGGAGCTCTCCGAAAGTCCAGTCCACAATTTCTTCCTGCAAGTCTTCAGCTACTCTGGAATCCATGGAAGCCACTTGCTGGAAATAATCCTTGGCTTGCTGGCTGAATTCACTTCTAAGCTTCGGAAGACTTCTATCCATTCCAACCTGCCGGCCATGCTCATCTACAACTTTGTAATTCATCCTTAAATGAGGCGGAAGATTTTCTACCTTGAAATCCGTCTTATTGATTTCAATCCGGAATTGCTCTGCCGCCTCGCGGCTAATGGCCTCAAGAAGACCGCCCTCCGGCGTTTCATGAGCCTGCGCAAAACTCTTTGCCCAATCAGGAATCGGAACAAAGTGACGGCGCAGTCTTTGCGGAAGCCCTTTTAAAAGAGCCGCTGTTTTTTCTTTGACCATTCCCGGCACCAACCATTCCATCTGCTCTTCGCTGATTTGGTTCAGAGCGTAGAGAGGAACCGTTAAGGTCACGCCGTCTCTAGGAGAGCCCGGATCAAAGTTGTAGCTGACGGCCATAGGAATACCCGCAGCTTCAATCTTCTTAGGAAAGTATTCGATAGTGATGCCTGAAGCATCATGTCTCATCAAATCCTTCTTAGAGAGGAATAGCAACTTCGGCTGTTTAGCTTCGTTTTCTTTTCTCCACTTTTCTAACGTAGAAACACTGCAGACCTCTGCACCGAGACGAGAGTCATAAAAAGCAAAAATCTGCTCGTCATCGACCAAAACATCCGGACGGCGAGATTTATGTTCCATGTCTCGGATATCTTTAATAAGAGATTTGTTGTGCTGCCAGAAAGGCGCCTGAGAATCAAAATCTTCATTGACCAAAGCCTCTCTAATGAAGATTTCCCTGGCTAACTTCGCATCTTTAGGAGCAAAGTTCACTCGTCTTTGTCCGTAAACAGGCAAACCGTATAACGTGCCTTTCTCAAAGGCAATCACATTTCCGGCGTTTTTCTCCCAATGCGGATCCGACCAAGATTTCTTGATTAAATGTGCACCGACTTTTTCCAGCCACTCCGGTTCTATATTAGCTATGGTACGGGCATACAAACGGGAAGTCTCGACGATTTCGGAAGCCATGATCCACTTACCGGCTTTTTTAGCCAGTGCCGAACCGGGCCACGGCCAGAACTTGATTCCACGGGCTCCGGCAAAGGGAGGGCTTCTCCAATCAGGCTCAACAATCCGATTCCCGATACTGCCGAGCAAGCCGCTTAACAACGCTTTGTGAAGCTGTTCATAGGTTGCGGGCGCCGTATTTAGTCTCCAGCCGAGCTCAGTGACCATTTCTTTGAGCTGACGGTGCACGTCTCTCCATTCGCGCAGTCTTCTAGCAGACAAGAAGTTCGTCTGGAACTGTCTTTCCAGCAAACGATTACTCTTTTTATTTGCTATTGCATCCTGTGCATAGTTCCAAATCTTGAGATAACTCAAGAAATCACTCTTATCGTCTGAAAATTTCTTATGGGCCTGATCAGCCTGCGTCTGCTTATCTAACGGACGTTCTCTCGGATCCTGAACGCTAATGGCCGAAGCGATAATCAGGACTTCTGATAATGCTTGATTATCTTGAGCAGCCTGAAGCATTCGAGCTACTTTAGCATCGACGGGAAGCTTTGCCAATTCTCGGCCGACCTTTGTCAACTCCCCTTCACGAGCCGTTACGGCGTTTAATTCAATCAGCAAATCGTACCCGTCAGTAATAGCTTTAGGCATCGGCGGTTCTACAAAAGGAAATTCCCGGACATCAGAAAGATGCAGAGACTTCATCCGCAGAATGACCGTGGCTAAGGAGCTTCTTAAGATTTCAGGATCGGTGTATTTGGGGCGCTTTTCAAAATCCTGTTCGTCATACAGACGAATACAAATACCGTTGGAGACACGGCCGCAGCGTCCTGCTCTCTGCTGAGCAGCAGCTTGGCTGATTGGTTCAACTTGAAGTTGTTCAACTTTATTACGGTATGAATAACGCTTTACTCGGCCAAGTCCGGAGTCCACTACATAGCGGATGCCCGGGACCGTAATTGAAGTCTCGGCAATGTTTGTCGCGAGCACAATTCTTCGAGCTCCGCTCGGACGAAAAATCCTGTCTTGCTCTTCAATGCTCAGGCGAGAAAACAAAGGAAGAATTTCCAAGCCGGGCTTAGGATTTCTGCCTAATACATCTGCGGCTTCTCGAATTTCCCGTTCTCCGGGCAGAAATACCAAGATATCTCCGGGACCAGAGTGAAGAAGTTCGTCACATGCATCGGCAATGGCCTCCATTAAGGTTCGGTCATCGTTTTCGTCTTCTTCGATAACGGGACGATAGCGGATTTGGACGGGATACAGTCTTCCCGATACATTGATAACGGGAACAGGCTTGCCGCCGTTGACTTGATCAAAGTGTTTTGCAAAACGTTCCGAATCAATAGTGGCGGAAGTAATAATGACCTTCAAATCGGGGCGCTTCGGCAGAATTTGTCGAAGATAACCAAGCAAGAAGTCAATATTGAGACTTCTTTCGTGGGCTTCATCAATGATGATGGTGTCGTATTTTTTAAGAAGAGGATCGGTTTGTGTCTCCGCAAGCAAAATACCGTCGGTCATGAGCTTAATGCTGGCACCGGCTTCCATCTCGTCTTTAAAACGGATTTGATAACCGGCGACCTCACCGACTTTTGTTCCGGTTTCTTCGGCAATTCTTTTTGCGATGGATACGGCGGCAATTCTTCTCGGCTGCGTATGGCCGATAAGTCCCTTTTGTCCTCGACCTAACTGAAGGCAGATTTTAGGAAGCTGAGTAGTCTTACCCGAACCGGTTTCTCCGGAAACAATCACAATCTGATTATTCTTGATGGCCTCACGGATGTCATCGGCCCTTTCAGAAACAGGAAGGTTTTCCGCCAGCTCTAATTTTGCAGGAACGTTTCGGAAAATCTCACGGCTTTCTTTTTCCCCGCTGACTCTTACGCGTCTCGGTTTGTTCTCCGTTTTCGGCTTGGCAGGTTTAGCGGGTCCGGTCTTCTTGACCTCGATTTTCTTTAAATCGGCTAGAGAAGTTAACTTTTGCTCTTTTTCTTGGCTGGGAACCGGCTTTGTTTTCTTTTTTTCTTGCCGAACTTCAGGTTTCCGGGTCTTTTCTTGCTTTTTAAGATCCGAACCTTCTTGCGGAAGGGACTGCTTGCTCGGCGCCTGTCCCCTTCCCTTGGAAGCGGCAGGTTTATTTCTGCCTGCAAAAGCCATTAACTCTTTGAGCTGTTCCGATGTAGCCTGCTTTGCGCCGGAAACTACCATCTTAGGCTGTAGTTTTTTCTTCTTCGTGAAATTCGTTTCTTGAGCAGAAGCCACTGCCTCAATTTCAGGCTGTTTTGCTTTAACTTCCTGCCATTTATCTTTTAAATCTTGGAGTGAAGAACTCATTGCTTTAATTTTTCTCATAACGAGCTCATTATAATTATTTGAATTCGGCAATCTTTTTTGAGAAAGACTCATGACGGACACACAAGAAGAGAAAAACTTAGAACAAGAGGAGCTCCAAGAAGAGGAAGAGTCCATTGCTCCCTGGGTGCAATGGTTCAGAGGAGTTGCTCCGCATATCCACTCTATTAAAAATCAGACTATCGTTATCGCCGTTTCCGGGGAAATGATTGAACGAGGCAAGCTGGAAAGTTTTATTCATGACGTCAGCGTTATTTCCGCTCTCGGCTCCAAACTTGTCTTGGTTTACGGAGTCCGTCCGCAAGTTGAAAGACTCTTAAAGCTGCAAAACATCCAGCCTTCTCTTTCCAACAACATTCGTATTACAGATCCGGAGACCCTTTCCTGCGTCAAAGAAGCCGCAGGCGAAGTCCGCCTGGATATTGAAGCTGCTTTTTCTCAGGGGCTGCCGAACACTCCGATGGCGCACAGCCATGTGAGAGTCGTCAGCGGCAATTTCGTTATTGCCCGTCCTCTCGGAATTATTGACGGCATTGATTTCAAATTAACGGGAATTGTCCGCAAAGTGGACTCCGAAGCCATTCATCAGCAGCTTAATAACAAGAATATCGTGCTGGTTGCTCCTTTAGGTTTTTCTCCGACCGGAGAGGCCTTTAACCTTACTTTGGAGGATGTTGCATCTTCCATTGCGGGTGCAATTAAAGCCGACAAGCTGGTTCTTCTGTCTGATGTTGACGGAGTAAGACGATTCGGAGAGGTCATCAGCGAGCTGACCGCTGAACAAGCCGAGGAGTTTGTAGAGAAAGGCCTGGTTGATCAAGAAGACATTTACAACCTAGGCTATGCCTTAAAAGCCATCAAAAAAGGCGTGGACCGCGTGCACATTATTCCGTACTTCCTGGACGGCGGCATTCTCGGAGAGCTGTTTACGCATGATGGGGTTGGCACTTTGATTACTGAAGAGCATATGGAATCCATGAAGACCGCCACCATTGACGATCTTCAAGGCCTCATTAAGCTTCTTCAACCGTTGGAAGAAGACGGAACTTTAGTTAAGCGTCCGAGAGAGAAACTGGAAGCCGATATTTCTAAGTTTATTGTTCTTGAACACGACGGCATTATTTACGGCAGCGCCGCCTTATATGCCTTCCCTGAAGAAAAAATCGGTGAAATGGGTGCCTTGACCGTCCATCCCGACTATCAAGGCAAAGGCGAAGCCGACAAGCTTTTAAGACAAATCGAAAAACAAGCCAGAAAAGAGGGCCTTACCCGTTTGTTTGTCTTGACAACTCGAACCGCACACTGGTTCTTGAAGAAAGGCTTTAGAGCAGCCTCCTTAGAAGAGCTCCCTCTCAAGAAGCGAGATCTTTACAACTGGCAAAGAAGATCGCAGATTTTTATCAAAGACCTTTAAGAGCCTATAAACCGCAATCACAAATGAATTGAGCGTACCGAAGATTTGCCGATACGCTCAATTTGTTTTTACCGTTTCTTCAACGGCATTCAGTTGTCTTTCATAGCCCCTTCTTCTCCAAGATCCGAGAGATTGAAGAAAAGTTCATTTCCATTGTTCTTAACATTTAAGCCTTCATGAAAACCGTCACCGAAGCAGGTGGGGTATAGCTTTCGACATTGTTTTTTCGTTAATGAATTATGGAATGGCTTTCCTTGCTTTAGCCCGCTGAAGTTCGAAGAGTTAGTTGGATTTTTTGAATATGCTCCAAGCTCAAGCCTGTTATGGCAACAATTTTTTCTAATGGTTCATCGCATTTAAGCATTTTTTTCGCAATTTCAACCTTTTCCTCAGCTTTACCTTCAGCTAATCCTTCAACTTTACTTCTCTCTGCAATGATTTGTTCGATGCCTTTCATTTCTTTATGCCGGAGCCAAAATGGATTTTTTGAGATTCTTGATTTCTTCTTAAGAAAGACCTGTGCTTTTGGAGATTCCTTCTAAAGAACCGATTCCAAGCATAAAGAGGTTTTTAGCAATTTCAGCTTTTCCTTCAGCCTTGCTTCTTTCCGCAATGATTTCTTCGATTCCTTTCATTTCTTTTTACGCCGGAGTCAAAAGGGATTTTTTGAGATTCTTGACTTCTTCTAAAGAAAGACCAGTGCTTTTGGAGATGCCTTCCAAGGAAAGAACGTTAAGCATAAGAAGGTTTTTTGCAATTTGAGTTGCGATTTCAATCTTTCCTTTAGCCTCTCCTTCAGCCTTGCTTCTTTCAGCAATGATTTCTTCGATTCCTTTCATTTCTTTTGCTCCTTCCTCAGTTTCTTTGAAAAATTCAACTCGTTCTTTCAACATGGCGTTTTTCATCTGCTTCGCTCCTTTAGCAGTGAACTACCGCAGACTGATCTTTGGAACCCGGAGCAAAGTCAAGGAGAAAAGTCAGTAAATTCCCTAATCTTGCGAGGCAAGATTCAAAATTTTTTTATTCCGTGTGAAGTTGGTTGAAATTCAGATCCACTCAATCTAACTCAATACATGGAAGTGGCCAATCTACCAATCTTTTCAGGCTGTTTAAAAAGTCGCTATTAACTTTCTTTGCCTACC
>NZ_BAAGDP010000041.1:0-9400 GCF_054660695.1 Turicimonas sp. TL08 | reverse complement strand
CGTTTTGCCAGATTAGGGTTGTATTCTCTCCGCTTTATGGCGATTTGTTAGTGAAGCGCCCACTACGGAACCGTACGGTGGGTGCTGTGAGAGGGGGACGGGGCAACCCAACCCTCTACTCGATCAGGCGCAGAGTCTTAGACTTTAGGCTGGGCTAAGAAAGCACGAATCAGCGGAGTAAGACGCTTAACGATTTCTTCAGCTTCAGTTTCCGTAAGGATTAGCGGAGGAACAAGTCGGATCACATTGCCGGCCGTGACGCTGAACGTCAAACCTGCTTTAAGAGCCGGTTCCAACAAATCATGTGCGTCACGGTCGAGTACTACACCGAGCATTAAGCCTTTTCCTCTGATTTCAAGAACACCGGAGAAACCGTTTAAAGACTTAGAAAGATCTTTCTTAAGCTTCTTACCAACGTTGTAGGCATTTTCAACAAGATTTTCATCTTCGATAATGCTCAAAGTTTCCAATGCAGCGCGCATCGCCAGAGGATTGCCGCCGAAAGTAGAACCATGGTTGCCCGGCGTGAAGATATTGGCTTTGTTGTCAACAACGACGGCACCAACAGGAACGCCGCCTGCAAGTCCTTTAGCCAAGGTCATAACGTCAGGTTTAATTTCTGCCCATTGATGAGCAAACCATTTGCCGGAACGTCCGAGTCCGCATTGGATTTCGTCAACCATTAAAAGCCAATCATTTTCGTCGCAGATTCGGCGGAACTCTTTCATGGCGGACAGATCAATCGGATTGACTCCGCCTTCACCTTGAATCGGCTCAAACATCAAAGCAACGATATCTTTATTGGTCTTGGCCAGTTCACGGAGTCCGTCTAAATCATTTTCATCAATTTGAATGATTCCTTCCATGAACGGATCGAAATCTTTACGAACGCCGGGATTGCCGGTCGCAGATAAAGTAGAGATTGAACGTCCGTGGAATGCTTTTTTGAGAACGACGATGGTAGGAACCTTGATTCCTTTCTGATGACCGTATTTTCGAGCAATCTTAAAGGCACATTCGTTGGCTTCGAGGCCGCTGTTGCAGAAGAAAACAGCGTCTAATCCGGAATGTTCGAGCAGCTTGGCAGCTACCTGTTCTTGAAGGCTGATTTGGAAATAATTAGAGCAGTGAATTAACTTCGATGCTTGATCACTGATGGCCTTTACAAGGCGAGGATGGGCATGTCCGACAGCATTAACAGCGATACCGGCGAGCGCATCTAAGTATTTATTACCTTCTTTATCCCAAAGCCAAACACCTTGTCCATGATCAAATTCGACAGGGAGACGGCCGTAGGTATTCATCAGATTTGACATTGGCAAACCTATCCTTACAAAGATGTTATAAAAAATCCTCAAATTCGAGGTTAATTCTCGAATTATAGATTTAATGTAAAGAAGATTGAATAAGGAAAGAATTTATTTCATGGCATTTGTGGCAAACACGCATGAAAAAAGGGACCGCGAAGGTCCCCTTAACGAATTCGTCCGAATTATTAGGCCATTGCCTTGATAAATGCGGTCAAACGGCTCTTATGACGAGCAGCTGCGTTCTTGTGAAGAACTTTCTTATCAGCCATGGAGTCAATAACGGACTGAGCAGCAGTGTAAGCCTGCTGAGCAGCAGCCTTATCGCCAGTAGCGATAGCTTTGCGGACGGATTTGATTGCTGTACGATAGCGAGAACGCTGAGCAGAGAGGTGCTTGTTGCGAGCAACAGACTGAATAGCGCGCTTGCGAGCTTGTTTAGTATTTGCCATTGTTTAAATTCCTTGCCTATGCGAGTGGCTTGTACAAAAAATCACCGGTTGCCACTGCAATATTAGGGCTAGGCCGGTTGTTAAATAAAATTAATACTAGACGACAGTTCCGAGGCAGCCGTCATCAAACAAGTCCGAGAGTATACAACAAAATTAAAATTAATGGACTATGTGAAAGTATTGTAAAAATGTATCTTTTGGCATATTTCAGGACTATATTTCAAGAAAAATCTTTCCGCTAAGAACAAACCCGAATTGGTTGTTGCCGAAAAAGATTAGTTTTTGAAAACAACATGTTGTTCGAGATTCTAAAAACTTTTTCATTAACTTAAGAGAGCGGACAAATTCGCACGCAAACTGTTATTTTTAGGACTGATTTGCGGATAAATCCCGAAGTCTGCATTTCACACGATTAGAATGTTGTGCTTTAAAAGCCGAGGACGTCTCGGCACCTGTTTTTAGTTTTCCTATACGCAAAAAGAGATTAAGAGGTAGATGTGAGTATTTTTAGAAGTGCAGCAGTGATTTCGGGCATGACTCTTATCTCAAGAATCACAGGTCTTATCAGAGATATTTTAATTGCACGATTTTTCGGCGTAAGCGGAGATACCGACGCCTACTACGTTGCATTCCGGCTTCCGAATTTGTTACGCCGTCTTTTTGCGGAAGGTGCTTTTCAGCAAGCTTTTGTACCGATGCTTGCCGATGCAAAGTCTACTAAGGCACAAGATGAAGCTAAGACGTTTATTGACAGAGTTGCAAGTTTATTGGCCAGTGTCGTTCTTCTTATCAGCGTTTTAGGCTCTCTATGTGCGCCGATTCTTGTTTGGATTATTGCCTCAGGCTTGTATGAAGAACCGCAGACATTCACTACAGCAAGCCAGTTGACAAGAATTATGTTCCCGTACATTTTTTTCATGTCAATGGTTGCCCTTAGTTCATCCATTTTGAATACATGGAAAGAATTTGCGATTCCGGCTGCTGTTCCGATTCTTTTGAATCTGTCTTTGATTTGCGCTACTTTGTTTTTAGCGCCGCATATGGAAAGGCCGATCTTTGCTTTGGCAATCGGCGTCATGGCAGGCGGCTTTCTGCAGCTGGCTGTTCAAATTCCTGCGTTGTGGAAGAGAGGCTTGTTGCCGAAGCCTGTTTCTCCGCTTACTGCTCTTAAGGATCCGGCCGTAAGGAGAGTCCTAAAACTTATGGTCCCGGCTTTGTTTGCGGTCGGCGTTGCACATATTTCTATTCTTATCAATACCAATATCGCTTCTTTCCTAGCGGAAGGTTCGGTTACTTGGCTGACTTATGCCGACCGTTTGATGGAGTTCCCAACCGCTTTGCTTGGCGTGGCTCTCGGTACGGTTCTGCTTCCAAGTCTTTCGGCTGCTTTTGCAAAGGGCTCGATGGATAAATATAACGCGTTGCTCAACTGGGGGCTCAAGCTGATTATTGCTTTTGCCATTCCTGCGGCTTTAGGCTTGGCTTTTCTTTCGGATGCTTTGGTATCCGTCCTTTTTCAAAGCAAATTGTTCGGGCCGAACGATGTTGTCCAAACTTCAAATGCAGTTTTGGGCTATTCCATAGGACTTATCGGTTTGATTGGAATTAAGATTCTTGCCCCGGGTTTTTATGCTCAAAAAGACATTAAAACCCCGGTCAAAGTGGCTTGCGCGGCTCTGATTGTCACTCAGCTTTTTAACCTTATTAATGTTCCTTTATTTGCTCATGCCGGATTGGCGTTGTCAGTAGGGCTCGGGGCTTGTTTTAACAGTACGATTCTTCTTTGCATTCTGAGAAAACGAAAGATTTTTACCCCGGTTGAGGGCTGGAGGAAGCTGTTTATGTCGGTATTTGTTTCCTCAGTTGTGTTGTGCGCGATTCTTTTTGCTGCCCAGATGCAAATTGATTGGGCGCATCTGCAAATGAGCTGGGCCATGAAAATGACCATCCTCTGCGGACTGATTGCCGTTGCCGGCTTTGCGTATTTATTCATGCTTTTTGTTTGCGGTTACAGGCTTTCTGATTTGCGAGTCAAAGACGTTGAATAGTCCTCAAAGGTCTCATTTTTGTGCATTTCTCCCAATGGTCCGAACTTTCTCCTGCACAATCAATACAAATAATCTAACTGTGTAGGAGATTTGCCGATGAGCAAGAAAGAAGAGTTAAAGGAACAAGTAGAAACCGAAGCACTCATGGATGCAGAAGTTGAGGCAGCTACCGACTGCGGTTGCTGTTGTTCTACCAAATCCAAGAAAGAAGCAAAAGAAGAAAAAGAACAGCTTGAAACTGAAGCATTGATGGATGCAGAAGTCGAAGCTGCAACTGACTGCGGATGCGGCTGTTCTAAGTAATTTTGTTGGAAAAAGACCTCTGACTGTTGATTCAGCAGAGGTCAAACTTTAGCTTTTACCATCCGGTCTGAGCGTGGTTTTGAAGAATCAGGTCCATGAGAACAAGGGCCATAAGAGCCTCAAGTACAGGAACGGCTCTAATCGAGACACAAGGGTCGTGTCTGCCTTTTGTGCTCACCGTAGTATCTTGCATCTGAGAATTCAACGTTGCTAAGGGCAAGCGGATAGAAGGGGTAGGTTTGATAGAAACGGTTGCGTAAACCGTTTGGCCGGTAGAAATCCCTCCTAAGATGCCGCCGGAATGATTGCTCAAAAAATGATCCTCAGCCTTAGAGTCCATTTGATCGGCGTTTTGGCTGCCTTTTAATCCAGCTGCTTTGATGCCTTCTCCGATTTCAACTCCTTTAACGGCATTGAGTCCCATAAAGGCGAATGCCAATTCTGCATCCAGTCGGTCATAAATAGGCTGACCGATACCAACGGGGACATTTTCAGCTTTAACAAAAACTTTTCCGCCGGCAGAGTCTCCGGATTTCCTGAGACTATCCATGAAACTTTCTAATTGAGGAATGATTTCTTTATCGGCACAGAAGAAGCTATTTTGATCGACTTCATCCCAATCATTAATGGGTAGTTCAAGATTTCCTAATTGAACCAAGCAAGCTTGGATATTGACATTGAACTGTTCCTTCAGCCATTTCTTTGCGATTGCACCGGCCGCCACCGTCGGGGCAGTCAGCCTTGCAGAACTTCGGCCGCCTCCGCGCGGATCTCGGATTCCGTATTTTTGAGCGTATGTCCAATCGGCATGAGCCGGGCGGTAAAGATTTGCAATTTCGGAATAGTCTTTGCTCTTTTGGTCTTCATTTCGAATAAGAAGGCCGATTGGAGTGCCGGTTGTTACACCGTTGTAGACACCGGAAAGGATCTCAACCGTATCGCTTTCTTTTCGTTGAGTAACGTGCCGGGAAGTCCCGGGTTTTCTTCTGTCAAGTTCTACTTGGATATCGTTGATATCCAGCTTCATCCCGGGAGGAACCCCGTCAACAACTGCACCGATAGCCGGACCATGAGACTCTCCGAAATTTGTGACTACCAACAATTTACCGATACTTGAACCCGCCATATCTTTCCTCTTTTTAGTCTGTGCTCGAAATTGTAGGAGAGAAAGAAACTCAAAAGAAAAGAGGACAGAACTTTTTTGAATTTGGAAAAAGTTAACTTTGCTTGTAGAGCTCTGTTGGTCAAAAGACATTGACGAATTTCTAAAACAGAGAAAGATTCAAAAATCGGTTGCTTCCAACGCAGTATCGGTACCTATTCAGGTGTGAGGATCTGTTTTTTGTAACAAATTCTTCTTAGAATGTTTTGCATTACAGGAGGAAAAAGTGAGTCTCGAAGTATCAATCAGAAATGCAAGCAAAGACGATATAGAGCCGATGCTGTGTCTCTATAGTCAGATTGTGGTGATGGGAACGGGCAGCTTAGATTTGCGGTTACCCTCTTCTAAGGATATCGAAAGAACAAGAGAATATGCTGAAGAGCATCATTGCCCTTGTTTTGTAGCTGAAGTTTCCGGAGAGGTTGTAGGATTTGCCTATGTTTTACCGTTTAGTCCGGAGCAGGGATATGTCAATACTGTCCGTGACTTCGTTTTTGTCCATCCGGAAGCTCAAGGCGATGGAGTAGGTACGCAGCTCCTTACAGCACTAATCGCAGAGTGTGAAAGCAAGGGCTATCGTCAGATGATTGCTTATATCGGCGATAAAGAAAACAAAGCTGCAATCGCTCTTCATGAGAATTGCAAATTTGAGAGAGTCGGAGAATTGAAATCAGTCGGTTGGAAATTAGGCCGCTGGCTAGATACGTTGGTTTATCAACGAGTTCTTCAGCCTGGCGATGCGGATGCACCGACTTTGTCCGGCGAAGAGAATTAAAATGATGTAATTCGATAATTCTTCTCTTAACTGGAAATAGTCATGAGCGATGAACAAAAGTACGATGCAGAATGGAGCGTAGCAACCCTAACGGACGCCCTTGAGGCCCTGCAAGATTTGATTGCCGAAATTGAAGACAGTCCTGAGGAAGTCAAAGAGATTTTGGATGAGGGCATCATTAACGTCTATGCAAAGCTGAATTACGCTTATCACAGTGCTGAGGATGGTCCGGAGGCACTGATGCAAATGTCTGATGACGATATTATTTCCTTCCCGCCGGTCCTTCCTATGTATGGAACACCGGCACTTTGTCCGGAAAAGCAACGAAATAACTAAAAAATTTAGAATCTTTCCTCTCCTCCTGGAGGAAGGTTAATTCTTGAGGCGTTTTGGGAGTTTTGAGGTTCCGGAGCGCCTAAATTATTTCTCTTTTTCCGCTGATGCGTTGCAGAACAAGGCGAGTTTTTAGCCGAAAAATCCGGAGATACGACCTCGAAAAACGAAAAAAAAAGCCACTCGCACATAAAGTGTCGAGCGGCGTATGTTCCACAGAGTTAACGGGAACTCAATCCTCAAATCCAAGTGGAATTTACTTCAGACTGTTTGAGCAGTCCGGAAAGAAAATTCTCAGCTTGGTAACCTCAAATCCCAAGGAGTGAGGGATAAATAAATCCCTCGAACGAAATACTAGAACAAACCCGAAAAAAAGTAAAGTAAACCCTAAGAATAGTTATCTCAAAAAAGGTATGCATTTGTTAAATTACGGATGGCTTCCTATTGCAAATACGCACCCAAAAAGAGTTCTATGCTTTGAATTTTTTTCGGTGTTTCTTACTTGCTAAAATTCTCTTACTTTTAGAAAAATATTTTGGTCATGACAGAGCAACATTACGTCCAAGAAGAGACGGACGAAGGTCTTAAGTTCGCCCATTTGCTTTTAAAGCTAATAAAATCTCCGGACAGAGTAACTAGAAAAGAATGGGATTATTTGGATTCCATTCATATCGGAATGATTGAGCGTGAGGCCGGTTATACGCACGCCCAAGCTCTTCATGTCGCAAATCAGATAGATAGAATTCAAGCCTATGTCAGCAGCTGGGGAAGAATGGAGTTTCTTTCGGACGCTCTGATGATGTGGTTAATCGGCGGCGGCTTTATTTTGGCTGGCGTTTTGTTAGCTCTTTTAGACATTCCGAATTCCTTATTGGGAAGAACCGTTGTCCCGTGCAGCTTAGGCATTGGAACTTTCTTTTTGGTGATGCCGTTTATCGGAAGAAAGAAAGCCTTCAGCTATAACAAAGACTGCTTCGAAGAAACCTTAATCAGCATTTTGGGAGTAGGGCTGCTCAAAAGATGCTGCGAATGCACAGAAGATCTTATTCGCCGTCTCTCTCCGCATGAAAGTAAAGAAGTTCTGGTTAAGGTCGTGGAAAAATTTCTTGAATCTAAGAAAAATAAGCTGACTAAGGCTGAAGAATTGTCTCTGCTTCATCAATTACTGGAAGGCTTCGGGATGACTGTCGCCGATCTGCCGTTTCCGGTAGTACACGAAATTTCTGATCATTGACCATTTTGTACTCTTAATTAGCCTAAGATTGTGTTTTCTTCCTAATATTGTCGAATAGAGGAAAAAACATAATTGCTGGCTGAATTATGAGCGATACATTAAAAAATACAGAGTTGTTGTCCCATAAAAAAGGGGATTCGGCTTATATACATAAAAACACATCATCTTCTAAAAAGCTCCTTGCCTTTGCATCTGCTTTGACCTTGGGTTTTGCCGTGGTGGAAATCATCGGCGGCTACTTGGCCAATTCTTTGGCCCTGTTGTCCGATGCCGGTCATATGGTGACTGACTCGGCTTCTTTGCTGTTTGCTTTTGCTGCTAGTGTCATGGCTCAAAAGGCAGCAAGTGTCAAATACTCCTACGGCTACGCCAAAATGGAAGTTGTCGCGGCATTAATTAATGGCATCGTGATGTTCTTCGTGGTCGGTTGGATTTTTTATGAAGCAGTCGAACGTTTGGCAAATCCGCAGCCCGTCGAAGGCGGAAGCGTCTTTATCGTGGCCTCTATCGGTTTGCTTGTGAATATTTTGGTTGCTTGGATTCTTTCTCACGACTCCAAGAATTTAAATACCCGAGCTGCACTGCTTCACGTGATGGGCGACTTGCTCGGCTCAATTGCCGCTATTTTGGCCGGTTTGATCATTTATTTCGGCGGTCCTATTCAAGCTGACCCGGTACTTTCCATGTTCGTGAGCTGTTTGATTCTGAACTCTTCATACTCCATCATCAAAAAGTCTCTTCGACTCTTACTTGACGGTGTTCCGGAGGACATTTCTTACGAGGAAGTCGGAACTACGCTGGAAGAGGTGCCGGGCGTAAAGTCTGTTCATGATCTCCATGTGTGGAATATGGATGGAAACGAAATTGCCCTTTCTGCTCACGTAACCATTTTGGATTTCCAGAAATGGCCGGAGATTCTGAGCATCGCAAGGAATCAGTTGGAAGCTAAATTTGGAATTACTCACGTGACCATTCAGCCGGAAGAAGAGGAGCATGCCTGAGCGGCAAAATAAAGGAAGAAAGAATATGGATAACGAAGTAACACTCAAAGGCGTCGTCACTGAAGTTATAGACAATGGCAACATGGGAGAGATTAACTGCGGGAAAAATAACATTTTTACTTTTTCCAGCGACCAATTAAGTAGCGGCTATTCTCCTGTCCTAAAAGATATTGTTGAATTCACTTTAATCGAAGATAAGCCTTACAACATCAAGCTTTACCATCGTCAAAAGAATGTTTCCGCAGATCCTACGTCAGTTGATTTGAAAGTTAAGTGTCCACATTGCGGTGAACCAATAATTCCTAAAGCCAAAGTAGTGAACGGGAAGGTGAGTGCAACGTTTTGCCCTAAGTGTTCGCAGGAGTTAGAGAAATTCAATACGCCTCCGAAACCTAATTTTTTAAATTGGATTTTGGCAATCATCATTGGTATCTTAATAATTGCTTGTATTTATCAGACCCACCTGTAAAACACCGTCCTTTAGGACGGTGATATAAGGGTCGAATATAATAATTTTTTCAGTCAGGCGTATTCTGTTGTTCAATGTACTGTTTGATAATAGAAATAGGTGCACTCCCACAACTTGCAGCAAAATAAGAAGGAGCCCAGAGAGCATCCCTCCATAACAGGCTAAGAATGGAGGGATATTTCTTTTTTTGAATAAGACGGCTCGATACTCCTTTCAGAGAATTGACTGAACGAGATATAGAGACTTTAGGTGGGTAAGTAATTAACAAATGAACGTGATATTTTTCGCCATCAAACTCTACTAAGTCA
This sequence comes from Turicimonas sp. TL08, assembly GCF_054660695.1. NCBI lineage: Bacteria > Pseudomonadati > Pseudomonadota > Betaproteobacteria > Burkholderiales > Sutterellaceae > Turicimonas > Turicimonas sp. TL08. Next base: position 8 of record NZ_BAAGDP010000041.1, on the reverse strand, counting down.
GCTTCAAA
>NZ_BAAGDP010000040.1:0-11031 GCF_054660695.1 Turicimonas sp. TL08 | reverse complement strand
GAAATGAACGGTGCAGTAAGGCCGTTGTCAGCAGGAACCCAACGAGACCTTCTACAACAATAGGCTACGGCTGTTGTAGTGGTGGTAGGGAATCCTCTTCGTTCACGAAGAGGAGGATGTCAATTTTTTGCTGTAACGCCATAGTGCAAATTCCTCTGATGCTCTAGGCCTATAACGAGAGTTCAAAAAAATTTTTTCTCCTGAAATAAGCAACAAAAGATTTCTTTTATTACAGTAGGATTACAATCCACAAAAATAAAAGACACAAAGGAGAAAAAGATGGAAGTCTCTTTCACTGTCATAGTTATTTGTGTTTTGGCCTTTTTTGTGGCCGGCTTTATCGATTCAATTGCGGGCGGCGCAGGTTTTGTCACTGTTCCCTCTCTCTTGCTGTGCGGAGTTCCTCCGCACATGGCTCTCGGTACCGGAAAACTAGCAACCAGTATCGGTTCTTTAGCTGCTATTTGGACTTTTTGGCGCGGCAACTTAATCCTAATGAGAGTTGTTCCGGTCGGCATCCTTACGTCCATGATAGGCTCGATAACGGGTGGTAAACTCGCATTGCTCGTCCCTGATGAAATGATGGGAAAAGTTATTGTCATCATGCTGCCTTTGGCAATTTTGCTGACTATCTTTTCCGGCGGTTTCAAACTTGATGAAGGAGAAATGCCAAAAAAAGGTTTCTGGCTTCGGGTTTGCTTAATCGGAACAATCGTCGGCCTTTATGAAGGATTTTTCGGTCCCGGTGCAGGTACTTTCTTTTTAATTGCACTCCATGTTTTTTTAAAGATGGGGATGGTGCAGGCCTCGGGGACGGCTAAAGTTTTTAATTTGGCTGCTAACTTCGGTGCATACCTGGCTTTTGCAGCAGGCGGCTCCGTTATTTATTCCATTGCAATTCCATGCGCAATTTCCAGCATGATTGGCAACAGAGTAGGGGCCTACTATGCGATTAAAATCGGAAGTAAGTTCGTACGAAATATTTTGTATGTTGTCCTTGTCCTATTAATGGGCTCCCTTATTTACAGATTCTTTTAGAAACCTAACCCATGAGAAATATATTAATAATCGGTTCAACCGGTCAGATAGGTACAGAATTAACTGCAGCACTGAGAGAACATTTAGGTAATTCGGGTACTGTCTATGCCGGTTACACAAAACGCAGATCAGTGCCGGAATATTTACAAAAGACCGGACCTTCCGTAGAGATTGATATTCTTGATCGAGATGCGCTCGAGAAGATTGTCGAGACATATCAAATTGACACTATCTACAATCTAGCGGCCGTTCTTTCAGCAACCGCAGAAAAGGATCCGGTAAACGCCTGGCACGTTGGCATTGACGGTTTGCTTAATGTTCTTGAAGTTGCTCGAAAATACAACTGTGCGGTATTTACGCCAAGTTCTATCGGTGCTTTCGGACCAAGCTCTCCAAAGGTCAACACGCCTCAGGACTGCGTCATGAGGCCGACGACGATTTATGGCGTAAGCAAGGTAACCGGAGAGTTGCTTTCAGACTATTACTTCAAAAGATTCGCTGTTGATACCAGAAGCGTTAGGTTCCCGGGCCTAATCTCTTACACAACTCCTCCGGGAGGGGGCACAACCGACTATGCGGTTGATATTTTCTATTCAGCTGTCAAAGGGGAAAAGTTTGTTTGTCCGATTGGGCCGGATACAAAAATGGACTTCATGTATATGCCTGATGCGATACGGGCGGCAATAGAGATTATGGAGGCGGATTCTGCCAAGTTAGTTCATCGAAACAGCTTCAATGTCACGGCCATGAGTTTTTCTCCCAAAGAAATAGCTGAATCAATAAGAAGACATAAGCCGGATTTCAAAATCGAATATCAAATTGATCCTCTTCGTCAAGGAATTGCAGAGAGCTGGCCTGATTTCATGGATCAGAGCTGTGCGGAGACAGAGTGGGGTTGGAAGCCGAGATATCTGCTCGATGCCATGGTGGAAGACATGCTGAAAAATGTAGTTCCAGAAAAATACAATTGAGAACACATCTCTTTTCTTTTCAGTTCAACTTGTAGTTTGAAAAATGGTATCTCCTCAAAAAATAGATAAAATTATTGCGGTTAGGGTGCTTATGCCCTAAGCAAAAATTATTTCAAGTATGGAGATTTTCCGATGAAAAAATTAGTACTTTTGTTAGCTAGCGTTGGTCTTATGACTGCTGCTCAGGCTGCATACAAAGATGGCACTTTCGAAGGCGAAGGTGAAGGCAACCACGGCAAAATTACCGTTGCTGTTACAGTCAAAGGAGGTAAAGTTGCTGACGTTAAAGTCTTGAAGCACACAGAAACAGACATGATTATTCAGGCTCCGATCGACAACTTGATCCCTGAAATCGTTAAGAATGACGGTACAAAGGGCCTCGAAACAATCGCTGGCGCTACAAACTCTTCTAAGGGTATTATTGCTGCCGTTAACGCTGCTTTAGCAAAAGCTCAGTAATTTCTCGGTCATCTGAGACAAGGATCCTCCAGCTAACCACTGGGGGATTTTTTGTTAGATAAGGAGACTTTGCTTGAATTCAATATGTGGGGCGGAAAGCAAATTCTCCTCGGTTTTTCTTTTCTTCATCCCCTCCGTCTGTTCCCGCAGAGTAGAGAATGCGCTGCGTCTCCTATAAGCCATTGCAGAAGAGAAGACTACAAATTTCAATGCTTCCTACTTTTCTCGAAAGGTTCTCTGATTGGATAGAATACGAGCAACGAGAAAAAGGAATAATTGAAATGCTTAAGTTCTTAGCTGCTTGTTCTTTGTGCGGCTTTATGCTGACATCAGCAAATGCAGAAATGCCCGATACCATTGATATTCTCTACGTTAAAGCGCCGTTTAACCTTCAGAATATCGTGATGAAAAAACAGAACCTTTTGGAAAAAGAGTTCGCCAAAGATAATGTCAAAATTAACTGGATTCCTCTCACGCAGGGAGGAAAGCAGGGTCAGGCATTAGCCAGCAATTCGGCTCAAGTAACTTCAGTGATGAATTTCTCTTCGCTGGTTTTGGCAAATGCTAACGGCAACCCAATAAAAGTGATTGCCGGCGTCGGAAGGCCTTCCGAGCTTTTCGGCTTGGTGACCCTGTCCGGAAAGAAACCGGCGCAAGGAACAGAGGTTACTGTGGCCGGTCCTAAGGGTACCGCCTTGCATCAGCTCTTAGCCGATTACTTAAATAAAGAAAAAGTTCCTGAACGCAGTGTTCATTTCATTGGAATGAGCCAGCAGGCGGCATTAACTGCTCTACTTACCGGCAGAGTTGACTGTGCTCTCTTAGGAGGGGCTTTGCTGGAAAAAGCCAAGCAAGAAGGAGCCAAAGAAATTGCTAACGCTAAGGACTTTACCGGCGTTAATCTCGTGATGGCAGTAAGCAAAGATTTTGCTGAAAAATATCCTGAAGCTCTGGAGAAAATCGCTAATGCTCAGGATAAAGCGGTTCAATGGATTAATGAGAATAAACAGGAAGCCGTTAAAATCGGTGTCTCTGAGTTGGGTATACCGGAACAGTTAGGAAGCAAACTAGCCTCTGCATACCATTATTATTCTCGTTTAAATCCGGATGATATAGCACAGCTGGAAAAAACTCAGAAGTTTTTAAAAGACTACGGTTTTATTAAGAAAACCGTCCCGGTAGAAGAAATCGTGCTGCCGGTTGCAAAGGAGAAGTAAATGTATTTTCAAATGAAAAATTTTGTCGAGGTCAGAGAGCCCGAGGGCACCTTGGTTTTTCAGCTTGAAGATTTAATGAGATATTCCGGTCCGCGCGGTTTGATTGCGAGCGGCGTAACCATGAAGTTGTTAAGCCGAGCCTTTAAAGATCTTTCTCCGAACGAACCGCCGATGAGACATGAGATTTATATTCTTTCTTCTTTCCCGGGTTCCGACGTCGTGGATGGTTTTGAGCTAGTGACTAGGGCGGTCACAAGAGGAAGATACATCCTTGACCTTAATAAAGCACCGAAAGATGCACCTCCTTCTCCTGCTGGCGGTTCGATGTATTTTGAAATCGGGTATAGAGATAAATGTTTTGCCTACACGCTGTCTCCGGAAATTTTTGATAAAGAATGGTTTGAGGCAGTGGCAGCCAAACAAGAAGGATGCAAAACCGAAGTAGAACACGCTAACTATCTGGCCTATAAGTTTTCAGTGCTCGGCAAACTCATTGCTTCTTCAGATCCTTTCTTGCGTATTGAACCATGTAAATTGGACGAAAGATTTTCGAACAAATAGTAGTGATTTTCCCTAACAAATAGCCGTCATTAATATTATGATTTTGACGGCTTCTCATTGTTTATAAAAGAAATTTTAAAGTTTGATTTTGTTCCAAGATCACTAACATTTGTGATTTTCTTGGCAAATCTCTTTTATTTTTCTTTCCTTTGTTACAATCAGATCATCTCAGGAGATAAAGTTCTGTCGCTCCCTCGAGAGGACTTCAATAAGTAAAAAGGGAGGTGAACATGTTACAAAATGACCTGTCCGCTATGACCTTAGAAAAAGGCACCATCTTGATCGTTGATGATAATGAGCTCAACTGCGAGATTTTGTCTATTATTTTCTCTGCTCATCCGATTATCATTGCTTCAAACGGCAAAGAGGCTCTTGATGTTATTCGAGAGAAAAAAGGTGAACTTGATGCTGTTTTGCTGGATTATTTAATGCCTCAAATGGACGGTTTAACCTTTCTTGAGCAAGTAAAAGAAGAAAAACTCTTACCGCGAACGCCTATTTTCTTGATTACCTCCGAAGAGGACGACACTCTTGCCGCAAAAGCTTTCAAACTTGGCGTTGTCGATTTTATTAAGAGACCGTTATCCGCTTTTATTGTTCAGAAACGCGTCGAATCAATTATTGAGCTATATCAAACACGAGCCATACTAGAAAAGCTCTTAGAAAAAGAAACTAAAAAAGTTAGAGATTTTGGGCGAGCGCTGATTAAAACAATCGGAGCGGCTATTGAAGATCGCGTAAAAGACAGCAGAGCCCATAGCCATAATGTCAGAGCTCTGTCCCGAATCCTTTTAACGAAGAGCGAAGTTGGCGGAAATCTTACTCATCAAGAAATCAGAGAAGTTTTAGAAGCGATTTCTCTGCAGGACATAGGCAAGCTGTCCCAGGATTCTTCCCTTCATAACGACTCGGATCACCCGAATAAGGAACAGCAGGAAGAAATCTCCGAAAGAAACAAGAAGGCCATAATGTTACTGACGGACCTTCAAAAGGTTAGTCACTTTAAGCCGTTTGAGCTTGCAAAGGATTTGGCAGAATTCCAAAAAGATAAAATGGAAGGACACTATATTTCTGAGAAAATCGGAAATCAGGACATCCCCTTGTGGGTACAAGGGGTGGCATTTTCGTCTATGATTGACTCGATAATTGCTAATTCCGGAAAGAGCGGAAAAGAAGCTTTTTCTGAAGCGATGAAAAGAGTAGAAGAGGGAGAGTTCGGGGAATTCAATTCTCACTTACTCAAAGCAGTAAAAGAAAATTTAGATGAACTGCAAGCGGTTTATGGCTGAAGTTTCGGGAGGAAACTGAGGCGGCCGGAAAGGTTTAAAAATGGAAGAGTCCAAAAAACAAATCCTTGCTGAGGCTGGAATTAATGTGACTAAAGCATTAAACAGTTTCATGCAGATGGAACCGATGTATGAGAAATTTCTTAATAAGTTTTGTCTGGATCCGTCATTTGAAAATTTGGAAAAGGCAGTAGCGGTCAAAGATGAGGATCTCGCTCATCTTTCTTCTCATACTTTAAAAGGCATCAGCGCAACGCTGGGGATGGAAAAGCTCTATCAGCTTTTGCTAGAACAGGGCAATCATTTTAAAAAGCATGAATCTGAAGCCGGATATGACATGCTCCCTCAAATCAAAGAGGAATATTTAAAAATGATTGAAGCCATCAAAAAATAAGGCCTGCCGAAGCAGGCCGGAAAGCTAAAGCTGATTACTTGCCTTTAGCTTTGACTTGTTCAATCTTTGCATTTTTAACTAAGCTGACCAAATAGTTTTGGGCAGCTTGTTGTTTCCATAGATTAACGAGCTGAGGTTTGAGTTCAGCTTCAGTTGGGAATGGAACTTCTCTCTTATCGTCGAGTCTGACGATATGGTACCCGGCAGTACTCTTGAAAGGAATCGTCAAAAGCTGACCTTTAGTTAGGGAAGCGGCAGCTTCACCTAAACCGGGAATTTGAAAGTGTCTGATGTTGACCATCGGTAATGCACCGCCTGCTTCCTTGGTTCCGGCGTCAAGGCTGTTTTCTTTGGCCAATGCTGCAAAATCAGCTCCGCCTTGGATTTGTTTGATGAGGTCTCTGGCTTTGGACTCTTCTTTTACAAGAATGTGGCTGATTTTGACTTCATGCGGATCGTAGGCATCCTGAGCTTTCTTATAGAGTTCAGTGATTTGCGCAGCGGTCGGTTCTTTATCTCCAAGATTCTTCTTAATCAGCTGGTTAACGTATACGCGCTGCTTAAGAGCTTCGATCTCTTCCTTAACTTGCGGAAGCTGATCAATCTTTTGCTTTTTAGCTTCTTGGGCGATTACCAGCTGTTCAATAATAAGATTCTTTGCCAAGGCTTCCTGCTGTTTGACGTCAGTTACTCCGCGGGCGGCAATCTGTCCCATGAGATCTTTCTGAGTCTTTGCAGATACAGTCTGCCCGTTAACGGAAAATGCTGTTTGAGCTAAGGTAACTGAGCCGAGTGATGCCAATGCGATGGCAAGAAGTGTTTTTTTCATTTTAATTAGTCCTGTTAAGAAACTGGTTTAGTGTCTAGACTCGCTTGGCGCTAATAGCGTCATAGTTATGTTGTGAATGCCGTGCCCGATGAATGGTTTGAGGTATTCAAAGACGAGGCGGTGACGTTCAATTTTTGGGAGGCCTTCAAACCGTCTGGAAATCACAAATAAGTGATAAAGACCCGAAGCCGGCTGCGGGCTGCCCGGAATAAACTGATTGGAAAAACGCAGCTCAATCGGAAACAAAGGTTCGAGCGCGTTTGAAATTCTTTCTAATGATGGAGTGTGGCTCACTGTTCTTTTCCTTTAGTTTTGTCTTCAGAGATAAAAGGAGCAATATAAAAACCAATACCAAGCGTAAACAGAAGGGTCAGACCCATGAGGCCGAAGAGCTTAAAGTTAACCCAGAAATCTGTAGAGCAGGTATAGGCCACGACAAGATTTAAAACGCCTACCACTAAGAAAAAGGCAATCCAAGAGAGGAGGAGCTTTCTCCAAGCGGGAGCAGGAAGTTCTATCTGTTTTCCGAGCAATGACTTGATGAAGTTGCGTCCTGTCAGCATTCCAAAGACAAGGATAAGCGCAAAAACCCAATAAAGGATTGTCGGCTTCCACTTAATGAACATTTCGTCATGAAGCCAGATAGTCAAAGATCCGAATACCAAAATAATGGCAACAGAAATCCACAGCATTGGCTCCACTTTTTTGCCGCTAACCAAATTAAATACGATTTGCAGTAGAGAGACGAGGATTGCCGCTGCTGTGGCGCAGATGATAGGAGCTTGCGAAGCATCGAATCCGTTGCCAAGCCAAGAATTGCAAAGGCCGGCCGCATAGTCTGGGTTGCCTTGTGCAACTTTGAAAGTGACAAAGAATAAGATGACCGGAAGGAGGTCATAAAAAAACTTCACGTGTTTAGCTCCTACAGACGTTTGATTCAGCTAGATTTTACAAAAAAAGGAATTGTTTGTTAAATTATCGTTAATACCCCTCTTAAAATCTGAAGAAAATATTAAACGACGCTATAAAAAACAATCAAAATCTCTTTATATCCTCTGGAGCTCAATGGTTTAACTGAGAGTAACCAAATAATACAAAAAAAGATTTAAATGAATTGAAAATCTTAGGGTTTGTTAAGGATAAAGGGATATCCTTACCGTATCTTTAATTAGAGTATTATCGCGCGATGAAAACAATAAAAAAATTAGCTGTGGCCGCCTGTGTCGGTGCCGCGCTGATTTCGATGAATAACGAAACAAAAATGATTTCGGAAGTTAGAGCAGAAGCAGTTAAACCTTCCATAGTCCTTCCCGCCGGAGTGACTCAGGGCCCGACCGTTGAAGGTATTACAGAGTATCGTTTGGCCAATGGCTTACGAGTAGTTTTATTTTCCGATCCTTCCAAGCCTACTGCCACAGTCAATATGACTTACTTGGTTGGTTCTCGTCAAGAAAATTACGGCGAAACCGGAATGGCTCATTTGCTTGAGCACCTAATCTTCAAAGGCAGTAAAAATTTCCCGGATCCGACAAAAGAATTCTCTCGCCGCGGATTCCGTATGAATGGTTCAACTTGGTTCGACCGTACTAATTACTACGTATCTTTCTCCTCCACTGAAGACAATTTGAAATGGGCTTTGGCTTGGAGTGCTGATGCCATGCGCAACTCTTTCATTGCTAAGAAAGACTTAGACAGTGAAATGAGTGTTGTCCGCAATGAATACGAAATGGGAGAAAACTCTCCGTCCAGCGTCATGATGAAGCGTATGCAGTCCATGATTTTTGACTGGCATAACTACGGAAAGAGCACCATCGGCAACAAGAGCGATATTGAGAACGTCAGAATCGAAAACCTTCAAGACTTCTATCACCGCTATTATCGTCCCGATAATGCCGTACTCACGGTAAGCGGAAAGTTTGATGTCCAAAAAACTCTCAACTGGATTGCCGAAGACTTCGGAAAGATTGAGAATCCGGCTGAGGCTCTGCCTCCGGAGTGGACCGTTGAGCCGACCGCTGACGGCGAACGCTCCTTTGAAATCAGAAGAAAAGGGGAATCTCAGTTAGTTGCGGTTGCCTATCGCATTCCAAGCGCTTTGCACGCCGATTCTCCGGCAGTTGAAACAGCAGTAGACGTTCTGAGCGATGATCCTAACGGACGTCTTTACCAAAACTTGGTTAAAACTGGTTTGGCAACTAAAGTTTTTGGTTCCGTCATGGGGACTAAACAGCCTGGTTATGTAATTTTTATGGCTGTCGTCAAAAAGGGCGAACCAATCGAACCGGTTAGAAAAGCTTTAATCGAGACTATTGAAACTTCTTTAGAAAAAACTCCGATCTCCTCTAAGGAGCTGGAGAGAACAAAGATTGAAGCTGAAAACTTGTATGAAGTTCTCTTCTCTGATCCTGAAGCTTTTGGCGTTGGATTATCTGAGTTTATTGCCTTAGGTGATTGGAGACTCTTCTTCTACGGCCGCGACCAAATTCAGAAGGTGACTGCAAAGGAAGCTGAAAATGCAGCTTCTAAATACTTTGTCAGAGACAACCGAGTTGTCGGCGTTTTCTTGCCTGAAGATAATCCTAAGAGAGCCACGATCCCGTCTTCTCCAACGGCCGAGCAGCTTTTAGTGAATTACACACCTAAGCAAGACTCAGCAGAAGCAGAAACATTCGATTCTTCTTTTGCTAATTTAGACAAGAGAACTATCAAATTTAATGTGGGTGACCTGAAGGTTGCTCTGCTTCCTAAGAAGAACCGCGGAGAAACCGTCACGGTTATGCTGAAGTTCGACTACGGCAATCTCGAGAATCTTTCCGGAAAAGAAACAGCCATGACATTAGCTAATGCCATGCTGACTTATGGTACCGATAAGCTTTCCAGAGGAGAAATCGAAGACGAGATGTCTAAATTAAAGATGACCGGCTCGATTTCCAATTACGTCACTACAAGATCTAATCTGGATGCTTCTTTGAACTTCGTTGCCGATCTTTGGAAGCATTCCGTTTATCCGGAAAACGAATTTAAAGATCTGAAGAAGAAACTGACGGTCATGTTCGAAAGCATGAAGGACAAACCGGATGCTTTAAGTGATGATGCGATGGCTCAGCACTTCAACACTTATCCGAAAGGAGATCCTCGTCATTCTCCTTCTTTGGCAGAAAAGATTGCAGCATTAAATGCTTTGTCCGATGCTGATGTGAAGGCCTTTGCTAAGGAGTACTTCGGAACAGCCCGCGGAGAGATTGCAATTGTCGGCGATTTTGATGCAAAGAAAGCCGAAGAAACAATCAAGAAGGCTTTTGCTGACAACAAGAGTCAAGTAGCGTTCGGCAAGATTTATAAAGAATTCAAGCCTGTTGCAGCCACTCGAATCACCATCGATACTCCTGAAAAAGAAAATGCAGTTTTAGCAGGCAGAGCGGTATTTCCAATTAAAGACACGGATGCCGATGCTCCAGCCTTGATGATTGCTAACTGGATCTTAGGCGGTGGTACCGGTTTGTCTAACAGGCTCATTGGCCGTCTGCGTCAAAAAGAGGGCTTATCCTACGGTGCCGGCTCTGGGGTGAAGATTCCGGCTGAAGGTAATGAAGGGGCATTTGTTTTCAGAGCTATCGTCGCCCCTCAAAATCTTTTGAAGGCTGAAGCCAGCGCAAAAGATGTGATTGAGACAGCCGTAAGAGACGGTTTTACAGATCAAGAAGTTGCGGAGGCTAAGAAGGGATTTTTACAGAGCCAAGCCGTTGCTCGTGCTCAGGATCGTGTCATTTCTGCCAGTTGGATTAAAAAGCTTGAGCTCAATAGAGACTGGAATTTCAACAAGGAAATGGAAGACAAGATCAATGCATTAACTACTGCCCAGGTCAATGCAGTCCTGAAGAAGTATATTAAGCCTGATCAAATTACTTACATTCTTGCAGGTGACTTGAAGAAAACTAAAACGGAAGGGCAAAAATAAATTAGGGCGGGGGAGTTGAAAAATTTTTAACTTTCCCGTACTATGTACATAACAAACTTACATCTTTCAGAAGCCGCTTTTTTGCGGGCTGAAATCAACGAAATTAAGTTGTGACTCCGGCCTCTGGGTTAACCATCCGGAGTTTTTCATTTTCCGATCATCATGTTGCTTGCCTTGTGCTTGCGCTTCTGTCTGAAATATTGCATCGGTTAGAGTATCTATGGGAGGGCCTTCCTCCCATGGTTCGGGCTACAGTTCATCGTCATCGTATTCATCAGCCTCATCATCGTAATCCATTTCTCTTTCCGGCTCAGAATC
>NZ_BAAGDP010000039.1:0-12769 GCF_054660695.1 Turicimonas sp. TL08 | reverse complement strand
TGTGAAATGAACGGTGCAGTAAGGCCGTTGTCAGCAGGAACCCAACGAGACCTTCTACAACAATAGGCTACGGCTGTTGTAGTGGTGGTAGGGAATCCTCTTCGTTCACGAAGAGGAGGATGTCAAATCGAACAGCTTCTTGCCGGAAAAACGTTGGAACAAGGAGGTGCTGATAGGATAGTTCACAGACTTGGGACAGAAGGCGCGGAATCAATCGTCTGCATGCTCAATCGTTTGTTTGCTTCGTTGGATTACGTGAATTATCCAGTCCGCAACGAGGCATCTTTACGTGCATTCATCCAGGTTTTCTTTTCAGGCGCAGGATTGGAACCTATCGTTGAACATCACAATGCTCACGGTCGAAGCGATTTAGAGGTTCGCGCAGGCGAAAAAGTTTGGTTAATCGAGCTCAAAGTTGCAAACGAAGGCGAAAATTCGGAAAGACTGCTTCGTGAGGCCATAGAACAAATTAGAGAAAGGCGGTACGGATACTCACTTTTGGACAAAACTCTCATTAGAGTGGCTTTGGTCTTTAGCCTAGAGAAAAAAGAATTCATCCGTAGGAAAGCGTTTGCCTAAAGCTAAGCGTCCACAACTTAATCTCGACACAAAAACTGGGCCGGCAAAAAGACCTAAGAAAATTACAGGAGACCGATTTCTAAAAACAAAAACTGAAGCTGTTACGGCTTCAGTTTTTGTTTGTGCTTGTTAAGTTCCAAGCTTATTCGTTTCGCTACTTCGCAGCTGCACCTTCCGATGGGTGCTCGGCTTCATCAACTTTGGTCACAAGAATCTGGTCAATACGATTCCTTTCAACGTCGATAACTTCGAATTTATAGCCTTCATAAATGAACTTATCCGTCAGCTTCGGCACCTTGCGAAGCATATACATCATGAACCCGGCTACGGTTTCATAAGTTTCATCGTCAGGGAGCTGTCCGAAATCAAAAACTCTTTCAACATCATCAATCGGAGTGGAGCCGTCAATCAGCCAGGAGCCGTCTTCTCTCTGAACGATCTGAGCTTCTTCCGGAGTCTGGACCAAATCGCCCATCACCGTACTCATAATATCGTTGAGAGTTATTACTCCAACTGTAAGTGCGTACTCATTTACAACAACTGCGAAGTCTGCTCTCTTGTTCTTGAACATTTCCAAAACTTCAGAAAGAGACAAAGAGTCTGGAACGGCAGGAAGCGGAGCGATGAAGTTTTCGTCCTTCAAAGAGAAAGAACGCCCTTCAATGACTCGGCGCAGAAGATCTTTGGAATCTACGTACCCGATAACATGATCGATGTCTCTGTCGCAGACAGGGAACTTGTTATGCGGACTGTCCGCAATCTTCTTGCAAATGCTCTCGTAGGTTTCATTGAGCGTAAAGTAAACCACGAATTCACGTGCTGTCATGGCGCTTGGAACCAAACGGCTTTCCAAGTCCATCACGTTTTCAATAGCTGCTTGCTCACTCGGAGCGAGAACGCCTGCCGCACCTCCGGCTTCAACGGTAGCGACAATATCTTCTGATGTAAGTTTGTTATTGCTCTTTGTCGGCAGACCCAAGGTCTTCATGATGGCGTTGGAGACCACCGTCAGCAGCCAAACCATCGGTTTCAGGATGGTTATCAGAAACAACATCGAGCGAATAAGACGTACTGATATTGATTCCGGCCTGCTCAGTCCCACTCTCTTCGGAATCAGGTCAGCAAACATAATGAACATGAAGGTGACCAGCACGAAGGAAGCAAGCCATGAAACTGTCGAAAGCATTTCAGGCGGACAAATAGGTGCCAATAACTTTTCGAAAACCGGAGTAAAAGTCGGCTCGCCTACGATACCGCCGAGAATGGCTACCGCATTGATACCGATTTGAATAACAGAGAAGAAAGGTCCGGGTTTTTCTTGGAGTTTCAAAACTAAATGGGCCCTTTCATCGCCCTGCTCTTCAAGCTGAGTTAGGCGGACTTTACGCGAGCCCGCCAGAGAGATTTCTGCAATAGCGAAATAACCGCCTGCAGCAACTAAAAGTAGTATTGCTATTATTCTTAGAGAGATGTCCACGATTTTCCTCTTAATCAGACGACATTATCTCAGATTGAGGAAAATACGCTAAATCGCTCAATCATAGATAAGGATTTGTCCTGTATATCTTTCTTATTTGTCTCCTCAACTCCTGGCTTTCACCGATAAAGTGAATCAAGAGAGCCAGTGAATTTGCGTCAAGCTGGAAGCTTTTCCTCAATCTTCCGGCTTTCTTAAAAACCACCACCGTGTTTGCCGGAAGAACCCCTTCTCGGAAAAATTCATCCAAAGCACCCAACTCTCTGAGCTCATTGAATACATCTGCCGGGATACCGCTCAATTTTTGGAGCTCATCGACATCCAATGTTTCAAAAGTGGTCTGAATCTGTGTAACTAATGCTTTACTCATATTCTTCGCTCCTTAAAGATCGGCCCGCGGATCAAATGTTGAAATCTCAGAGAGCTTCTTGTAGAGCTCTTTCTCTTCATCCGTCGGTTTCGGAGGAACCGCGATGGAAAGCACCAAGTAGAAGTCGCCCGGGTCACCCTTCTTATTCGGGAAGCCTTTACCGGCTAAGCGAATCTTCTGGCCGGCTCTGGCACCTGCCGGTACCTTCACGGAAACTTTCTTGCCGGAAAGCATCGGGATGACGACTTCTGCACCGAGAACCGCTTCATACGGAGCAAGCGGAACAGACAAGTAAACGTCGCGTCCTTCTACCTTGAAGCGACCGGATTCAATAATGTTGATAGTGATATAAAGGTTGCCGTTAGGACCGCCGTTATAACCGAGACCGCCTTTACCGGCCAAGCGCATTCTTTGTCCATCAATTGTTCCGGCAGGAACTTTGATTTCCAATGTCTTAGTCACATGGCGGACAGTGCCGTCAGGCTGCTGTTCCGGTTCTCTCAAAGAGAGGCTTACGGAAGTACCATTGAAAGCCTGTTCCGGTGTAATTTCCACGGCAGCTTCCAAATCTTCACCAGCCATTGCTCTTTGTCTAGATCCTCTGGCACCCCCCATGGAGCTAAACAAATCGGCGAAATCGAATCCTGCGCCGCCGAAATCAAAGCCTGAAGCACCGCCTTCACCGAAACCGCCAAAGCCGCCCCACCCCGGAGGAGGCTCAAAATTGCTTCCTTCTCGTCTTTGTCCGAGCTGGTCATACGCTGCTTTTTTCTCAGGATCGGAGAGGGTTTGATAGGCTTCATTTACGTCTTTAAATTTAGCCTCGGCATCTTTTTCTTTAGATACGTCAGGGTGATACTTGTGTGCCAATTTTCTGAAGGCCTTTTTAATATCAGCCTCGGAGGCATCTCTTTCTACGCCCAATATCTTGTAATAGTCTTTGTATTCCATAATGACAAATCCCTTATAAGTCTTGCTAGTTTGTTCTTTTTTGGACATTTTTGGCTTGTGTCTCGCTAAAAATGGGCCTATGGGTGAATTGAGATACTCGAAGAGGCGTGTGAAACCTGACGAAAGTGGTACAACTACAAGCTCTCAAATTCTTTTTGTGGTGAGCGAAACACATCCTTTCCTCTTCCGATCCATTACCCAACGGATTTTCTCGGAAAATACAAATTTCTAGTAAAAACATTTGTTAACAGTTTCCATTGTGGTAAAAGTATTAATAGCTCAACCTTAAAAAGGGAAACCTCATGAAAAAAATTCTGCTTTCTGCCGTCTCCGCTGCGGCAGCTCTCTCTTTCAGCCAAGCCGCACTTGCGGGCGCCGTACTCGATAAGGTTAAAAAAGACGGCGTAGTAGTTTGCGGCGTTAATACAGCCGCCCCTGGCTTCTCAAACGCTGACAGCCAAGGCAAATGGACAGGTCTGGATGTTGATTACTGCCGTGCACTTGCTGCTGCAGTTCTTGGCGACGCCACAAAAGTAAAATTTGTTCCGCTGAGCTCCCCGCAGCGCTTCTCTGCTCTTCAAGCCGGTGAAATCGATGTTTTGGCCCGCAACACAACTTGGAACCTGACACGTGACGCCTCTCTCGGAGCCGTCTTCGTCGGTACAATCTACTATGACGGCCAGGGCTTCTTAGTACCTAAGAAACTCGGTGTTAAATCCGTTAACGAACTCAACGGCGCCACTATCTGCGTTCAGTCCGGCACCAGCAGCGAACCAAGCGTCGCCGATTACTTCAAGTCTCATAACATGAAGTACAAAGCAGTTGTATTCGATACAACTGAAGCAACTCAGGGAGCTTTCCTCTCCGGCCGCTGCCAGGTTTACACCACCGACATGAGCGACTTGGCAGGTGCAAGAACTAAAGCCGCTAACCCTGATGACTACATCATTCTTCCTGAAGTTATCTCCAAAGAACCCCTCGGACCTTCCGTCAGACGAGGCGACAACGAATGGTTCCAGATCTGCCGTTGGGTTCTGAATGCTTTGATCGAAGCTGAAGAATACGGCATCACTCAGGAGAACGTTGACCAGGTCAAGAAGACGAGCACCAACCCGAACGTACAGCGTTTAGTCGGCAGCGGCGAAGATATGGGTAAACTTCTCGGCTTGGATAAAGATTGGTCTTACCGCATTGTTAAGCAGGTCGGCAACTACGGTGAAAGCTTCGAAAAGAATCTTGGACCGAAGACTCCGCTTGCTCTTCCGCGCGGTGTTAACAATCAATGGACAAAAGGCGGTATCCTGTACGCTCCTCCCGTCCGTTAAGATTTAACTCCGGTTAAAAAATGGCGGGATTCCCGCCATTTTTACCCGTTATTTGGAAGTAAGAAAAAAATTATGTCAGGACCAAAAGGTGATGCCTCTTGGAGGCTAAGAGAAAGACACAGAAAAATTAAAGAAGGTCTCTGGCAGGGAGCTTTGCTGTTAATTCTGGTGGCTGTCTTCGGCTCCTTTATTTTCAACGTTTCTGCGAACTTATCCGCAAGAAACATCCATTCCGGATTTGACTTCCTCTTCGAAAGATCAGGATTTGAAATCGGTGAATCTTTAATCACCTTCAACTCTTCAGAGGCTTATTTCAAAGCCTTCTTAGCAGGCCTTCTCAACACGATCAAAGTCTCCGTCTTGTCGATTATTACAGCGACGGTACTAGGCATTATCGTCGGGTTAATGAGACTTTCAAAGCATCCTCTGATTAAATTTCTCGGAGCATTGCACGTCGAGTTCTACCGGAATATTCCTCTTTTGGTCCAGCTGCTTTTGGTCTATCTCGTCATCACCGAGTTGCTGCCGGATTCCTTTGACCCTATCCATTTCGGATCTTGGGCCGTGCTCTCAAAAGCCGGATTCCAATTTGCCCTCCCAAACGATTGGCACATTTCGTTCGTAATCACAACCGTCTCCTTCGTTGTCTCCTGGCTGGCCCTAAGAGCTGCTTTTATTAAGAAATCAACGGGGCTGGTTGCGACCGTCAGCGGATTTTTGGGAGGCGTTGTTATCTCTCTTCTGACATGGATGATCTGCGGTTTTGTTTTCGGTTGGGATAAACCGGAAGTTCAGCGTTTTGCTATCGAAGGAGGAGGCTCCCTCTCTCCTGAATTCTTAGCCCTCTGGTTTGGATTAACGTTTTTCACCTCAGCAGCCATCGCAGAGATTTTCCGCGCCGGCTTTCTTGCGGTGCCAAAAGGACAATGGGCTGCCGCTTCGGCTTTGGGAATGACAAAGACTGAAATCATCAGTTATATCGTCTTTCCCCAAGCACTAAAATTAGCCGTACCTCCCCTGGCCAGCCAATACATGAACTTAACTAAAAATTCATCCTTGGCTGTAGTCGTCGGGTATCCGGACTTGGTTTCCATCGGAAACTCCACAATTAACTTAAACGGACAAGCATTAGAAGTTATCGTCATCATCATGTCCGTCTTCCTGACTTTGAATTTAATTACCGCAGTCCTGATGAACTGGCTGAACGCTAAAGTTACGAGAGGTACAAATGGCTCGTAATATTATTTTCAAGTACTCCAACAAGATTTGGAGAAGCTTCTTTTATTCTCCGTTGGCCTCCATTCTTACGATTGGTCTTATCTTGTTTTTCGGATTAGCCGGCTGGTATGTTTGGAACTGGGGCGTGGCAGATGCCATTTTCAGAGCCGACTTCAAAGCGTGTCTTCAGAATCACGACGGCGCCTGCTGGGGCTTTGTTACGGAAAAATGGCGTTTGATCATTTTCGGAAGATTCCCCTATGAAATTCAATGGAGACCTGCTTTAGCCACCTTCTTGGTCTTATTGATGCTGGTCATTTCGGCTTTCCCTCAGACCTGGACAAAACAAGCCTCTAAGTGGCTTATCGGCGGCTGGGTTTGCAGTTTGGCAGCCTTCTTTATTTTGATGAAAGGCGGCATTTTCGGCCTTGAGCGCGTGGATTCCGACAGCTGGGGCGGCTTGCCTCTGACAATCATTCTGACATTGTTGGGAATGACGCTTTCGGCACCTATCGGCATTCTGCTTGCTATCGGACGCCGATCCAAAATGGCAATCATCCGCAACCTATGCGCCGGCTATATCGAACTTATCCGCGGCGTCCCCCTCATTACCGTACTCTTTGTAGCTTCATTTATTTTCCCGCTGCTGCTTCCTCCGGCATGGAGAATTGAAGCCTTCTGGAGAATTGTGATCGGTATCGTGCTTTTCCAAGCAGCGTATATGGCCGAAACTATACGAGGAGGCTTGCAAACTATTCCGCAAGGACAGTTCTACGCTGCTGATTCGCTCGGTTTAAACCGTTTTCAAGTTTATGTGTACATCATTTTGCCGCAGGCTTTTGTCACGATTATTCCGGCGTTCGTTAATAGTTTGCTCTCCACTTTTATGGACACCTCATTGGTCACCATTGTCTCCATGTATGACCTAACAGGCAGCCTGAGACTGGCCCTCGGGGATCCCAATTGGCGCAACTTCTTCCTGGAAGGATATCTCTTTATTGCCATAATCTATTTCGTATTCAGTTTTATCATGTCCAGGTACAGCATCTGGCTTGAAAAGCGAATTGAACGAAAGAAACAAGGCGCGCTTGCTGAAGCTAAAGCTCAAGCAGCATAAGGAATAAGACAATGCAAAAAGTTCATGAACATATCATCCGCATGTCCAGCAAAACCCCTGATCTTGCAGGCAAAGTAACACGTGATGATTTATGGATGGGGCTCATGTTTTTTGTGACTCATCCGGAAGACTTTATTTCCGTACTGGAAGATGCAGAAATTGATGAGAATCTCCATCCTGACGGAACAACCACCCTCAATAGAAAATTGAATTTCGGTCCCTACACCGTTCAAGACGTGGTAGAAACAATTCCGCAGGAGCTAATTAAATTCAATATTGACGAGACGGAAGCAATCCCACAGAGCCGATTCGAAGTTCAGATTGAAGAACCGGAAGCCGGCGTTTTCTTCCTGCGATTTACGTATTTTGAAAATACAGAACACGAGCAGGTTAAAGGCGCGGAACAATACAAGCCGCTAAGAATCCAGGCTTGGGAACAGAAAGACAAAGATGTTGCCAATAAGCTTCTTGAAATGATTGCTCAAGGAAAGTTCGTCACTACCAAGCAATAACGCAGAATCCGTATAGCAAAACTCCCTGAATCTTTCGAGACAGGGAGCTTTTTGTGAGCAGCGAACCTAAGGATTAGATCTTACCGACGAGGTCAAGACCCGGCTTGAGAGTCTTAGCACCCGGCTGCCATTTAGCTGGGCAAACCAAGCCTGGGTTGGCTTCTACGAACTGAGCAGCCTGAACCTTGCGGAGGAGTTCCTTAGCGTCACGGCCGATACCGCCGTCGTGGATTTCGCAAACAACGATCTTGCCGCTAGGATTGATAACGAATGTACCGCGCTGTGCAAGGCCTTCGCTTTCGATCATAACGCCGAAGTTGCGTGTCAAAGTACCTGTTGGGTCACCAACCATTGGGTATTCAACTTTCTTGATAGCGGCAGATGTGTCGTGCCATGCTTTGTGTGTGAAATGTGTGTCTGTAGAAACAGCATAGATTTCAACACCAATCTTTTGGAATTCAGCATATTGTTCAGCAAGGTCTTCCAATTCTGTCGGGCAGACGAATGTGAAGTCTGCTGGATAGAAGAAAACGACAGACCATTTACCGAGGAGGTCTTTGTCAGTAACTGTGATGAATTCGTTGTTCTTGAATGCTTCAGCTTGGAACGGCTGAAGTTGAGTGCCGATTAAAGACATGTTTGTCTCTCCTTTAAAAATTTCGGTCAGTCTAAGACAGCATTAGGGTTTTGTCTAATGGACTATGTCTATTAACGTTATCGAAATTTTCTATCAGTCTTCTTCGTCCTTGATGGTCACGAGGTTATAGGAAGTATCTTCATTTCGTAATAAAGAGTAAGAAAAGGGATATTGCTTAAGTGGTAATACCACATTATGATTTAGGGCTATTACCAATGAACAAACAAGGAATTTCAGATGTCAGATCCAATCAAACTTCCTCCGATTCCAAATTCTGTTGTCGAAGCCTACAACCAGATCAAAACCTTCGAACCAGTCATTAAAGCTGTTGCAGCTGCAAAAGACGAAGAAGAAAGAACGCTCAAGGATCAAGTAGAAATTACAGAAATTGAAGCCGCTCCTTTCCATGAAGAAGACAGAGCCAAAGATTTTGCACAAAGACTCAAAGATCTTGGTTTGACTAACGTCAGAATTGACCAGGAAGGCAATGTTATCGGCGTTCGCCCGGGTACTGGCAATGGTCCTCGTTTAGCCCTCGGCGCTCACTTAGACACCGTTTTCCCGATGGGAACCAATGTCAAAGTCCGCAGAGAAGGAAACAAGTTCTACGCACCCGGAATTTCCGATGACGCCAGAGGATTGGCTGTTATTCTCGAAGTCCTCCGCACTCTTCAGGAACAGAAGATTGAAACTGTCGGCGACATCCTCTTTACTGCAACCGTCGGTGAAGAAGGCAACGGCGACCTTCGCGGTTCCAAGTACTTGTTCAAGAGCAAAGAAGAACACATCGACGGCTTCATTTCCGTTGACAGTGCCAATGTTGAAAGACTCCTTCACGGTTCTACAGGCTCCCGCCGCTTTAGAGTTACTTTCGAAGGCCCTGGCGGACACAGCTGGAGTGCTTTCGGTACAGCCAGCGCAACTCATGCATTAGGCCGTGCTATTGCCAAGATTGCTGACCTCGAAGTTTCTGCTGATCCGAAGACAACCTTCACAGTCGGCACAATCGTCGGGGGTACTACAGTCAACTCCATTGCTGCCTCCGCTACAACTGAAATTGACACACGTTCCGTCTGCAATACTGAGCTCAACAAGTTAGTTGACCGCCTGCTTCCGCTTCTTCAGCAGGCTGCTGACGAAGAGAATGCTCGCTGGAAAGCTGAAGGCGATGCACAGATCAAGGTTAAGATTGAACCAATCGGTGAACGCCCGGCCGGTGATCAACCTGATTCTTCTCCGGTTCTGATGGCTGCAAGATGCGCCATGGATGTTCTTGGTATTCCTCTGAAGAAATACACATGCGCCAGCACAGACCAGAACGTTCCATTGAGCCTCGGCATTCCTGCTACAACACTTGGCGGCGGCGGAACAGAAGGATTCAACCACAACGTTAAGGAATGGTATGACTCCACAGATTCCTACCGTGGTCCGCAGTTGGCTCTCATGACCGTTCTCGGCTTAGTCGGAGTTAAGGGCAGAAGCGAACCGCTTCTTCCAAAAAGAGCATAATTTGCACATAGTGCATTAAAGGAACTTCAAGAGCACAGATTTTTCTGTGCTCTTGTGCTATCAGCCTCCGGAGGAACTCAATGAGCAAACTAACGATATCGTGCGGAGACATCACTCGTTTAGCTGTTGATGCCATCGTCAATGCCGCAAACTGTTCTCTTCTAGGAGGAGGCGGAGTAGACGGTGCAATCCATAAAGCTGCCGGCAAACAACTGTTTGAAGAATGTTTGCAACTGGACGGTTGCGCAACCGGACAAAGTAAGGTTACCAAAGGCTATCTGCTTCCTGCCAAACACGTCATCCATACGGTCGGACCTATTTGGAGAGGCGGTCACGCAAATGAAGCCGAGCTTTTAGCTTCCTGCTATCGGACCGCCCTAGATATTGCCAAAGAATTGAATCTGAAAACTGTAGCTTTTCCAAGCATCTCTACCGGGGCTTATCGCTTTCCGAAGGAATTGGCCGCAGAAATAGCCGTCAAAACTATCCTTGAACATCCATTTGATGGCGAAGTTCAGATGTGTACTTTTTCACCAACAGATAAAGAGATCTATCAAAAGAAATTGGACGAAGCCAGAAGCCAGAACAACTAACTCTTCTGTCCACGAGTCACAAAACTTCTGTTGAAAGAGTCAAAAAAGAGTCACACGCGATGTCTGTATGCGTGCCTAACTCTCAAATATAGGAAATGCGCTTCTACCATTGAAAGAGAAGCGCATTTGAAAGTTTATGAAGTTTCACAGGTCTTATCGAGTCAGATGAAACTTCAACTCAACGGTTCTACAAGAGGATCAAAGAACTGAGGACGACGGTAATCATACCGATAGCCATGACAGGAATTGTCCTTCTCACAACTTCGAACGGGGAAAGTTCTGCAATACTGGAAACGGCAATCGTAACGCCTGCGATAGGAGACATCGAGCGTCCGATACCGCTGACTAATTGAACCGGACAAGCCATCACGATCAAGTCCCAATTTACAGCTTTAGCAGCATGCGGCAACAGAGAGTTAAACGCAAAGAATGCGGCGTTCGCTGAGCCGGTAAGAATAGAAGCAAAAGCCAAAAGTGTGCACATAACAATCAGCATGACGACACCGGCAGTGTTCTGCATAGAAGCTGCCCAACCGATGATGGTTGTAATACCGCCGGAAAGCTTCAAACCTTCTGCAAAGACCAGCGCGCAGATGATTAGAGAGACTGTGGAGGTAAATACTCGGCCCATTCCCTGGAAAATAGATTTGGTATTGGCAACACATTCTTTGAAGGTTCTCTTAGTTAACAGATCCACCAAGAAGGTGATGATCATGCATAAGAACATGCAGGTAATGAGCTCAAGTCTTACGCCTGTATAGCAGAACTTCGAAAAGATGAATAAGAATACGATTGGCAGAACGGGAAGAATGGCATAAAAGCGAGGAGCATCGGGCTGTTTATCTTTTGCACCGGCAGCCATAAGTTCGCTTCTCATCTTGAAATCATCTTCAGTCAGGCGCCCGCTGGCCAAATCTTTCTTATCGAAATATCTTTGCAGGAAGCCGTGAGAAACAGCAATGACGGCTGCAGCAATCACGCCGATAAGCAGCTGGCCTTCCAAAAAATATTCCATTGCAGAGATGCCTAAGAGCTTTGAAGTAACAATGGAGTTTGCAGAAGCAGGTCCTAAATCCAAGCAACTTGCTGTTACGATGACGGCAGCAGCCGAGACTCTGGAGACTCCGACAGCCATTAAAAGCGGATACACGGTGAGCATCAACAAAACGCCGAGGCCTACTGCAGACGGAATAAAGATGTTAATGAACTGGCCGACTAGATAGGAGATGGCAAGCAGCGTATACGGACTATGGATATAGTAAAGCGGCTTAGAGCAAACTTTAACGAAGGATTTGGTAGCACCAATTTTATCCAAGTAATCAGCTAAGCCGGAAATAACCATAATCTGCAAACCCAGTCCGGCTAAGGTTGAAGAAGACAGGTTCGTTACGACCTGAACCACGTCAAGCAGCATGCTGTGAGTAACTTTCTTTCCTGTGACGAGAGGCACATTGGTAAATAAGCCAACGGCGAGCAGCATCAGAAGGCCAACAAGAAGCAAAGCCCAAGGCGCATAGTATTTTTTAACGATGAGGTATCCGACTAGAACGATACCAACTGTAACGGTTAGAAGTCCGAACATTATGGTTCTCCTAATAGTTTATCAACCGACCCGTAAAACACCGTCCTTTAGGACGGTGATATAAGGGTCGAATATAATAATTTTTTCAGTCAGGCGTATTCTGTTGTTCAATGTACTGTTTGATAATAGAAATAGGTGCACCCCCACAACTTGCAGCAAAATAAGAAGGAGCCCAGAGAGCATCCCCCCATAACATGCTACGAATGGAGGGATATTTCTTTTTTCGAATAAGACGGCTCGATACTCCTTTCAGAGAATTGACTAAACGAGATATAGAGACTTTAGGTGGGTAAGTAATTAACAAATGAACGTGATATTTTTCGCCATCAAACTCCGCTAAGTCAGCTTCAAAATCATTACAAACTGAGGGAAAAATTACTCTCAGTGCGTCCAATATTTGTTTAGTAAATGCAGCGCGTCTGTACTTAGTGACAAAGACCAAATGAACAAGCAAAGGAAAACGACATTAACTGTCGCATCTAATATTAGTATCTAAGCCTATGACCAAATTTTAATTTGTCAAGGAAGTCAGGAAACAAAGATGCAGACAAGACGAGCTTTTAGATTTGAATTGTGCCCTAGTGGTGCCCAAGTTCGTTTGATGAGCCAATTTGCGGGTTCCTGTCGCTATGTCTATAACAGAACTTTAGCCACAGAAAAGTCACTTTTCGGCAAAGATAAAGCACATCGGTTCAACTATGTAGAGTGTGCCAGCCGTCTCGTTCTGTGGAAGAAAAAGCACTCTTTTCTGAAAGACTGTCATTCTCAAGTACTCCAACAAGCATTGAAAGATTTGGAGAAAGGATACAAGAATTTTTTTGCCAAGAGAGCGAAATTTCCAAGGTTCAAAAAGAAATTTCAGTGCGATTCATTCCGATTCCCGCAGGGGTTCAAAATAG
>NZ_BAAGDP010000038.1:0-13600 GCF_054660695.1 Turicimonas sp. TL08 | reverse complement strand
TGTCAATTGGTTTAGTCCTTGCAAGCTGCGCATGGGCAGCTGACACTACAGCAACAACAGCTGATCGGCACCAGAAAATGGGCGTCCAGTGCGCGGCCTGCCACAAAGACGGAAACACTGCTCTGCCGGTGAGAAAAGCACAGTGTCAGGCTTGCCACGACAGTTACGAATCATTGGCTCAACGTACGGAAAAGGTAAAGCCCAATCCGCACTACAACCACTTCGGAGATCGAGATTGCTCAACCTGTCACAAGGGTCATCAAAAGTCCGTGACTACTTGTGATACTTGCCATAAGTTCGATTTGAAAACGCCGTAAGGCCAGACTCCCTCGCTAATGCCTCCTCCGGTAGAGTAACTAGGCTCGAAACAGTAGACGCCTTGCGGAGAGGTAAAAATCCATATGACGAAGCATTCTTTCCATCACTTCAAGGAGGCTGCTTCGTTTATTTTATTAAGCCAAGGATCCTTTTCAGTCTCTGCCTCACATCACAAAAGAAACAATAGTTAATAGGAGAGGCTGGTTGTCCAGGTCCCATTCAAAGCTCTGTCACAAGCGAAGCGGTTTCTAACTCAAGAAACAGCCGACGATTGACTCGAGATATGAGCTAGTTTTGAGAAAACTCCGGTAGAGCCAGGCTTGGTCTTGGAGCTTGAGGCAGCCTCTCCATTCATCCCTGAGTCTATGTTGGAGTTTTCCCATTAATAATCAAAGTGTTGACGAATGTCATAAATCCTTCACAAGAACTTCAAGAATTGTTCATTAAACCGTCAATGATTTGTCACAACGGTTATTTATCGTTCTCTCCAACTCGCACTCAAGCGAAGTCCTTTAAATTAACTGTTGTATTTATATGAAAATCTCAAAATCTCTATCTTTCGTTTCTGTTCTGCTCTGTCTGGCCTCCGGCAATCTGAGCGCTACGGAAATTTATCCGGTTAGTCAGGCCAAATTCATGACCAATGCTAAATTCGATTTCAAAGTTGAATTTGACAAAATCTATCAGCCAAATGAAGTTAGCATCGAAATCAATGGGAAAAAGTTTGAAGAGACACTTCCCGGAAAAAGCGTATGGATTCCAAAGGAAGAAGAAGCAAATGCAAGCGCATTGATTTTACGAGGTACGGAAATCAAAAAGCCGGGCAAATATAACGTTGTGGTAAAAACACCGGACGGAGAGAAGAGCGTCTCGTGGGAGCTTTATTCCACAGCCGAAAAGCCGGTAGCCAAGAATGTAATTATCCTTTTGGCCGATGGCTTGTCGGTTGGCCACAGGACCGCTGCCAGAATACTGTCAAAAGGTGTAGAAAACGGTATGTACAAGGCACCGCTCGCCATGGACGATATGCCGCATATGGCGCTTCTCGGAACGAGTTCGGTAGATACCATCGCTGCCGACAGTGCCAACACTGCTTCGGCCTATATGACCGGTCATAAATCCAGCGTGAACGCCTTAGGCGTCTATGCCGACAGAACTTCTGCAAGTCAGGATGATCCGAAGCAGGAGACAATTGCCGAACTGATCCGCCGTAAGACTCAAAAGGCAATCGGCGTTGTCACGGATGCAGAGCTTGAAGATGCAACTCCTGCCTCTGTCGTCTCTCACACCAGAAAAAGATCTGATAAGGCCGATATTGTCGGAATGTTTTATCATGTAAAACCTGAAGTTATGCTCGGCGGCGGATCCGCTTATTTCCTTCCTAAATCTACTCTCGGTTCAAAACGTAAAGACGAAACAAACTACATCAAACTCTTTCAGGACAACGGTTATCAGCTTGTCACCAACAAAACGGAGTTAGCACGAGAAACCGGAGAGAAAGTTCCAGATAAGCTTCTGGGCTTGTTCCATACAGGAAACATGGATGGTTGGATTGATCGACACCAGTGGAAAGGAAATACCGTCAAAAAATTCCCCGATCAACCGGATTTGACCGATGCTTTTACTGCGGCAGTACGTGTTTTGGAAAAGAATCCTAATGGGTTTTTCTTGCTTCTCGAGGCCGGCTTAGTTGATAAATATTCGCATCCTTTGGACTGGACCCGTTCTGTCGGTGACACGATTGCTTTTGACAAGGTAGTCGAACTCGCCAAGGCTTACTGTGAAAAGCATCCGGACACGCTTCTGATCGTCACAGGCGACCACACTCACTCAATTTCAGTAGCGGGAACCGTTGACGATAACAAGCCGGGAACCGATATGCGCGAAAAAGTAGGCGTCTACGCAAAAGCGGGTTATCCGAACTACGAAGATAAGGATAAGGATGGTTTCCCGGACGACTTTTCTCCAAGTAAGCGCTTGGCCGTGTTTTTTGGAGCCCATCCGGACTACTACGAAACTTATCGCTCCTTCCCCGAAAAGACCTTTACGCCTGCTGTAAAGGATGAGAAAGGACACTATGTCGCAAACGCTCAGTACAAAGACCAACCTGGAGTTCACTTTGTCGAAGGCAATCTCCCGCGCAATGAAAGTCAAGGAGTACATACCGTGGATGACTTAGTCGTCACCGCTCAGGGACCGAACGCAGAGAAAATCAAAGGCTTTATGAATTCCACGGAAATTTTCCGCGTCATGGCCGATGCATTGGCTCTTGGCCATTAAAAACCTATAAGGGAGCGGCGGGGCTCAGCCTGCGGCTGCTCTCTGACAACTATTGAACTTTCCATGAAACGAAGAGGATTTTTAGCATTGGGGTGTCTTCCTATTTGCGGATTTACGGCAGAAAACAGATTTTGGTTTGATGAAATGTATGCCTCTAGCTCGGTCTTGGGCCTTACTTTTTCTAAAAAACTTATCGAACTGAAGGACAAGATTGTTTCCGTGCAGGGGTTCATGGCCCCTCCTTTGAAGGCCGATGCAGACTTTCTGGTATTGACGAAAGAGCCGGTGAGTCTCTGTCCGTTCTGTAATTCCGATGAGGATTGGCCCGACAGCATCATTGTTGTTCAGCTGTCGAAACGTCAGGAATTTGTGCAAAACAATCGGCTCATTGAAGTGACCGGGACTTTAGAGCTTGGCTCAAAGAAAGATGCAAAGACCGGATTTGTCAGTCTTGTCCGAATTACGGATGCCACTTTTCGAAAAGTATGAACGCAAATTTTGATTTAACGATAGAAAAGGCGAAAAGAACTGTTCCGGACGGAGTCAGTAATAGAACAGTTTTTTATTGCAACAAGCTTATCGTCAAGCAAGGAGCAAGACTCGGAATAAAAGGAGAGTCGGGTGCCGGGAAGACCACCTTTCTCAAACTGATTTCCGGAGTCATTACTCCGCAATCAGGAAAGATTCTGTGGGGGAAAGAGGATCTGGGCCTGCTCAAGGATGAGGCTCGAGATATCTGGAGAGGTGAGAATCTGGGCCTTGTTTTCCAAGATTTTCGATTGTTCCCGGGATTAACGGCTTTGGAAAATGTGCTGCTTCCTTTTTCTTTTCGACAGAGAATTGACAGAGAACTTAAGGAGAAAGCAGCTCAGCTTCTCGGACGCTTTAACCTGCGCGCTCAGACGTATTCGGAACTTCTATCGAGAGGAGAGATGCAAAGAGTCGCAATTGTGAGAACTCTGCTTCAAAAACCTAAAGTTATTTTGGCTGATGAGCCCACCGCCAGTTTGGATGCAGAAAATGCTCAATTGGTTATGAGCACTTTGATGGGAGTTGTCGAAGAGCTTGGCGCCACGTTAATTATGGTCAGTCACGACAGTCGTGTTATTCAACAATTTTCTCACGTAGCCGATCTTAATAAAGGCGTGCTGGAGGACGGAATCTTCAAATGAGAACTAGCTTGATTGTAAAGGCTGAGATATTTCGCTCCAAGGGGCTGTTGATCACCGTAGGCTTAATTCTTGCACTGGCTTTTTCTTTGTCTGCTGCCACAATGATGACGGAGCGGATGATTAAAGAATCGACTGTACGAGCTGCGGAATCCTTTGATTTAATTATCGGAGCGAAAAACAGTCCGACAGCTTTGCTGTTTGGGACGGTTTACCTGCGGGACGAATCATTGCCGATGGTTCCGGCTGAAATTATTACCGAGTTAAAGAAAAGTCCCGGCATCGAATGGTTCGCGCCTATGACAGTAGGAGATAGAGCAGGGGAAGCGCCTATTGTCGGAACCACTGAATCTCTTGCAACTTTTGGAGGAACGGTACCTCTTCACTCCGGGCGTATGTTTGCTCATAGCCATGAAGCGGTAGTGGGCGCTGGTACCGGTTATAGAGTCGGAGACCGTTTCTTTTCTACTCATGGAAGATCGCAAGGCAGACGTCACGAGCATCGAGAAGCCGGTGAGATAAGCGTGGTCGGTGTACTCGACTCAACCGGGACCCCATGGGATAAAGCTGTACTAGTTCCAATTGAATATTCTTATGAGGCCCATGGTATTCCTCTTTCCGGCGGCCGTCTCCAGGAGCTCAGCGATGAGGCTCTTAAAACGCTGCCGGGATTCTCAGCGGTTATAGTTAAACCAAAGAGTGTTTCTGACGCCTATAAGCTGCACGGGAAATTTAACAAGACGACCTTTCAAGATAATAGGAAGAATTTTGTTTCGACAACCGGAATTTTTACCGGTGAGGTGCTTGTCTCTCTGTTCGCGGTGTTAAACAGTGCCGGAAAAGCGTTAACTCTGGTGAATTTGCTGACATTAGTATTGGGCTTAATTGTTGTTTTAGCTTCAGGCTGGATTATTTCCGCTCTCCGAGCTGATTCGTTTACGCAATTACGCCTGCTTGGAGCTCCTCCCTCCTACATTCGGAAGGTTATTTTTAGTCTTGTCTTAATCACAGTAGCTGTTTCTTTGGCTTTTGGGTGTGTCCTTGCATTTGCAGAGGCGGAAATCTGCGCGTATTACCTTAGCCAAGAGACGGGCATTGTGATGCATCCGACCTTGAGTTTTGAGCTGCTGCAGCTTGTTTTCGGAACATTTTTCTTGGCTTGTTTGTGTGCTTATCTTCAGAGCAAGCTCATTGCCCGCAAGCCTCTTTCGTAGTTGTCACAAAAAATTCATAGAACTTGCATTCAGCGTTCATAACTCAATCTTAGGCTTTCACTGTCAATCAATTATTTTTTACTTAAGGAGAATTAAATGACATTATCCAGAAGAAAATTATTAAAGAGCGGTGCGGCAGCTTCCGTGCTCAGCATTCTCGGAAGTTTGAATCCAATCGCCGAGGCTGCGGCAGGTGAAATTCGTGCTCATTCTCTCAGCGACATTCTTTCCATGAGTCCTGCAGATGCGGCTCAAGAGAGCAAAGCAGTACAGGCTGCGATGGATGTCATCAATAATGCCGCCGCCTCTATTCAAGACGCAAAGGTTAGAGCAGTCGTTCTTGAGATTATTAGAAATCCGGCTCCGACTATTGCGGGCGCCGATAAAGAATCCGTGACAAAAGCCTTGAAGGCTAAAGGCTATATTCCTGAGAGCAGAGAGAGTGCATATCCGGTATGCGAAAGCACCACTAATGCTCCTCAGGCGTTTTCGAGTGCTCCTGGTTCAGGCTATGCAAGTCATCACGCTTATCCGGGCGGATTGGCAACACACGTAGCATTGAACACTTTAAGCATTCAGGATCTACTTAAAAACTACAACGGAGTTTTTGACTGCGCATTAGACGCTGACACAGCCGTTGCTGCTGAATTGCTGCACGATCTTCATAAACCCTGGGTTTTTCAGTGGAATAAGGACAATTCAAGTCGAAGGGAAGAACCCTGTGCCGGTACCGGAGAGCACCATGTTCTTAGTATTGCCGAATCCATGAAGCGAGGCCTGCCTGCAAAACTAGTTGTTGCTCAGGCTTGCGCTCATGATCATCCCGGCAATCCGAAGAGTGAAGCTTCTGTGGTTAAATGGCTTGACGCCGCTTCTATTTTTGCCGGTGTTGATCCGGTTAAAGCCGGTTATCTTGCTGCTGACAAGAAGACTCTTCCTTTGCCTCGCGGCATGGAAGGTTTTGCGGTTCATTTGGCTGACCATGACTTTGTGTTATCGGCACCGGCTTGCAAGTGGAGTGTAGAAGCTCTGCGTCAATTAGCTGCACAGCAGTACGGGATTCAAAACGAAAAAGAGTTCAACGCATTTAGAAACTACGTGCTCGCTCAACTAACAGCTATGCGCTTGTATGCCATTCTCAGCTCTCAAGGCAAGGAGGCATTCGCAGCAGAAGTGGCAAGAGCCGTACGAAATTAAACAGAAAAGCGGCCTCGGATGGCATACAGATAGGTGAGATCCGGGCGGTTTATGTACTGGTACCTGCGTAGAAGAAACTGCAGGTATTTTTTTTGCCTGTTGAAGACGAAACAAAATGTCACGGAAGCGTCATATCGATTCGCTATCGTGGCGTCGAGTCAAAACTTTCAATACCAAGTATGCCAATAAAAGTGCTAATCGTCGAAGATGAACGTGCTATTCAAGAACTTATCGCCTACACCTGCAGAACCTCCGGCTTTGAAGTTGAACGTACGGCAACCGTGGGAGAGGCCCGTAGAAAAATCGAAAATCATGTCCCGGATATTATTTTGCTCGACTGGATGCTTCCGGACTGCTCCGGCCTCGAGTGGCTTAATGAGTTGAGACATCGTGAAGAGACGAAAACAATTCCGGTTATTATGCTGACCGCCAGAGGACAGGAAGACGATAAAGTCTTAGGCCTTGAAGTAGGAGCTGATGACTATATGGTCAAACCGTTTTCTCCGAGGGAGCTCATCGCACGCATTCGAGTGGCAATAAGGCATCGAGCTGGAGGTACAGAGGCCGAAGAAAAGATCGTGTGCGGTTCATTATGTATCGATCCAACAAAATTTGAAATTAAGGTTGAAGAGCAGGCTCTGAAAGTTTCTGTGACGGAATTTAGGATGTTGACGCTTTTGGCCCAGCACCCGGGCCGAGTCTATTCTCGACAACAAATTATTGACAAAGTGTGGGGATATGGAGTTTGCATTGATGAGAGGACTGTTGATGTTCACATGCTCAGGCTCAGGAAACAGTTGGCTAGGACCGTTGCTAAGGACTTTATTGAAACCGTCCACGGAATAGGCTATCGGGCTCGAGAAATGGCTCGATGAGAATATCAAATGGTCATTGCTCGGTTAATGACATTTGAAAGGCCGTCAAATGGAGGGATTAGGAAAAACTCTTTTCCATTCTTAAAGAAACATGTTCTTTTACATCAAAAGATTAATTGTCAAAAAAGAGAAAAGCAGAGAGAACATATCAAATAGTCTCTGATCAAAAAAATATAAATTCTTTATAAAAGAATAAGTTGTATTGATTTCCGTAAGATTATTAATATTTGATGTACACCTTAATTTTGTGTCCTTTATAAGGCTGTTACCTAGATTTCGTTTTTATCTGCAGGCTATAAATTAACTTCTTATAGTTATATCCATTTATTATTTTCGGTATTAAATAGAAAGCCAATTTTTTGAATTGGATGGTAGTAAATTTCCACTCTTCCTTGGTTAGTTTCTGGCTCTTTGAACTCGTCTTTTCTAGAATGCTCGGAGTTCTTTGTGCCATTAATAAGTGCATTGAACTTTCAGGAGTGCCGAATGCTAAGGAACCTGTAGCAAGGTGAAGGTATTCGTGGAATTCGGTAGATAAACGATGATGGAAAAAAGACATACGGTTTTAGTTTGGTCGACCAAAGGACTAGCGGATCTGCGAAGCGATGCTTACTTGGAGAAAAAGCAAGAGTTCTTAAATGGAATAATTTTGCTTCAACGTCTGAGTTCATTTAGACCGCGGGACGCTTTGTCAGCCGAAAATCTCATCGCTCTTCTGGAAGAAACTGAAAAACTCAAAGAAACTTTAATGACTTGCTGTAAGGCGGCCGAAACAATCGCTGCCGCCGATAGCAAAATTTCAGCCGAAAAAGTCAACGTGATGGAAAAGGCTCTCATTCTGCGGAAGGTCTCTAAAGAAATACAAGATTACTTCCAAGAAGCCTTAGATAAGAAAATATTCTCGTCAGAACTCGCGAAAAAGTGGTTGGAGGAGAAAAGAAAATCAGGCTCCGAGTCCTCTCAAGGTTTAGATAACAAAGTAGAGATGCTTGTCCTGGAACCGTTGTTTTCGCTTTACTTCCACCTGAAAGGAAGCATACAAACCACGGTGATTTTTCCTGATGGCTCTATTAAAAGAGCTTCGCCTTCGGCTATTAATTTTTTGCTTAAGAATACCGCCGAACCTGAGAAGCGCAAAAGGATATTTAATGCTCTCTCAGCGAGTTTTGCTCAAAATTCAACGGTTTTCTGCGATATCTTGAATTCAGTTACCGGAGCCCACCTCCTGCACGCCTCCCGCAATAACCAAACCATTTTGGAATACGCTTTATGTCAAGAGAACATCGGGAAGGCAGCATTTGATGCTGTGTCTGTCGCGTACTGGGAACGAATGCCTGAATTGCGAAAGGTGATTAGATTCTTGGGGTCGTGCCTCGGGAATGAGACCTCTCAAGCTCTTCCGACCGCCTTGTTTGGGACGGCGCTTCCTCATTTAAGCTGTCCGAGCCATCTGCGCTCTTTTGAAATGACCTTGCAGGTATTAGAAAAGGCGGTTCGAGATGTATTTCCCAATTTTTCAGAATTTTTAGAAGAGTGCCGAAACGGCCGTTGGATAGAAACTCACAATTACTCAGGGGGCGCCGGTGGCGCATGGTGTTCGGAAATCCCGTCGGATCGAGCCGTCGCCGTTTATGTGGACTACGAAGCAAATATTAATCGGGCTTTTGAAACGGCTCATACGCTAGGAGATGCATTCTTGCGTTGGTCTACTTTCAAGGTCCCTTACCATCAGAGACGATTGTCTGAATTGCGCTGCGAGTTTATCGGCAGACTTTTCGAAGAACTGCTTCTCCGGCATCTTCTCATGTGCACTCAAAAGCCAGAGGACAGGTGTGCAATATTGTGGCACGGCTTAAGAAGATTGGTTATCAACTTGGTCCAAATACCGTTTAGGTTTCGGCTGGTAGAAAGAATTTACGCCGAGAGGTCGAATGGATATCTTTCGGTAGAAAAAATCAACGACTTGACAAGAACGTGCTGGACTCACTTCTTCCAAGATACCGTGGCAGATACGGACCAGTATATCTGGGCAAGAAAGCCTCATTTTTATAATCCGGTGAGACCTCACCATGATTTTCAATACACGCTCGGATTCCTCTCAGCAAACCTTTTGATTGCAGCTCTAAAAAAATATGAAGGGCAGGAAGATATCGGAAAGTCGATTTTAGAGGCCTGTGCTTTGTATCCCTACGAAGAAATTTTTAGAAGAATTTTGAATATTGATATAGAACAAAATGAAACATGGAAGAAGGCCTTGGACGAGGCGCTCCTTCCAATGGGAGAAATTAGGTCTTATATGAGTTATATCTTCCGTAAGGAAGATTAAACACTCAAGTGATTAGAAATAGTGGGAAAGACCGAGTGTTCCGTAGAATGCCTTTGGTTTGATGGATTCATTGGAAGATTTGTACTTGGCGCCTGATGCTCCAATGGCTGAATACAGCTTGGTGTTCTTAGAGAAAGCATACTGATAGCCTAAACCGACAAAACCGCCGTCAACTTTAAGTTTGGATGCATACTGATCTGTGTCTGCGTGTACATAGCCGGCTGCGCCTAAAAGATTGCCGCCGAGAACAGGAGTTGAGAAACCTAAGATGACGCTGCCGCCTTTAAGGCCGTCAATTACTTTGAGCTGTGCGGCAGAGATTTTGCCGATGCCGTGGTCCTTCATGTCACCGAAAGCCGGAGTTCCTACACCGTCAGCATTTCTAAAGTATTGCAGAGAAAGATAGGTAGTGAAGCTTTGGAGTTTCCAGTTTCCACCGGCAGTCACTCTCCACATGTCCTTCGGATTTCTCTTTAAAGTCGTAAGTTTTTCATTAACTCTTTCGAAGAGGACTACACCCTCAGCTTGGGATCCTTTCCAAGTCACGCCTAAACCGAAATAATGATCGGAAGTTGAACGGTTTTCATGACCTTCTTCACCCATGGAATATTGAGTTGTAAGCTGGAATCCGTCCATAACCGGAGAGCGGTAGATAACAGCATTGTCATTGCGGGATGCAGGCAGTTTCGCATAGACGATGTTTTGGTTGCCGATTTCCCAGATGCCGGTTCCGAAAGGATTTACGTTTCCAAGAAGGTTAAAGGATCCGCCGTCAGTTCCAAGGACGGAAGAACGCCCGGCTGCGAGGATGCCGTAAGGAGACTCAATTTGCAAAGTGGCTTCTCTGCTGAATGCAAGTCCTTCTGAGCCTTCTGCACCGGTGTCGGAGTCAAAGCCGTTTTCCAACACGAATTTGACTTTATAACCGTTACCGAGATCTTCAGTTCCTTTGATGCCAATGCGGTTAGAGGTACCGCCTCCGCTAATCATTTCAACATTGTTGACGGTAGAGCCCAGGCCGTTGTCAACGTGCGAGGCGCCGACTCCGACGTCGATTCTTCCGTATACGGTTACTGAAGATTCTGCGTAAGCGGTTGCAGTAAATGAGAGTGCTGCTAGTAAGGCAATGGAGAGTTTTTTCATTTTGATTCTTTCGGTTGTTACATAAGGAAGATGGTAAAAACGATGGCGCCGAGGCTGACTAAAGCGGAACGTTTAATGACTTCGATTGGAGATGTTCCGGCAATACCGGCAATCAGAATAACGCCGGCGGCTAACGGAGAAGATACGCGGCCGAGAGTTGCAGAAAGGCAGGTCAGGAAGCCGAGGTCCTGGATCTTCATGCCGAAATCAGCGGCGTGAGGTACAACGGATTTGCAGAAGGCAAAAGCTGCTGCATTGCCGGATCCGGTCATAACACCCAGAATATAAGGACCGAATGATCCTCCGATCTTTGCGATTTCTGAAGAGTCCTTGAGGTAGTCAATGAATCCGGTAACCACGCCGCAGCTTCTTAATCCGGCTGCAAAAACACCGGCGGCGATAATTAAACCGATAATGTTGCCGTAGCCTGAACCCATCCCGTCAAAGAATTTCTTAACTAATTCGGCAGGATTGCTTCTAGTCACAAAGATGACGTAGATAAAGCCGATCAACATGGCAGTAGCAACGCTCATCTTGATTTGCGGGAACCACAAAGAGATTACGAACAGAAGCACAACCGGAAGAAGAGGGGCAAAGGCTTTAAGGATATTCGGATGAGCGGGAAGCTCAGGTAAGGGTCGGTTCAATTCTCCGGCATCGGCAGCACCTGCTTCTTGGAAAGTACCGTTTTTCTTGTAGTCGCCGAAAAGGAAACAGATTGCGGTCAGTGCGATAACGCAGAAGACGAACAAAAGAAGGATTTTCCCGGAGATGTAGTTGATTTGATCCATTACGGCAATATTTGCAATTTGCGCTACAAGGATGTTGTCAGTTGAGCCGGGAGACCAATAATTAGGCAGAGTAGATGAAATAATTGCGGCTGCGGCAATTGCCGGACGGAAGCCTGCTCTAATCATGAGAGCGACAAGTGTGGGGCCAATGGCGGCACACAAACCGGCTAAGGAACCGATTGCCAAGGAAGCAACACCGGTTACCAGCATGCAGCATGGAAGAAGTAAAACGCCGAGTTTGTTTAAAGGTTTCGTTAAAAGACTGACCAAATGAAGGTCGCATTTAGTCATCGTAACGCAAGCCGCAAAACCCATAGAAGAACAGATTGAGATAATCAGTGCCTTATTCGTCATTGATTTATCAAACTGCAGAAAAGCCTCCATGGGATCCATGGAGAGTATGCACATAACTAAGCCTGCAAGCAGAAGCACCAGACGAGTCTCGTACCGCTTAATAAGGCCATAGATGGTTCCTATTACCGCCGCAATAGCAACCCAAGCACTAAAAGTCATTTTTGTCTCGCAAAGTTGAAATGAACGGGCTCATGTTAGAGAGCAGAGTTGATTTCAAAAATCAGGAAATTCAATTAAATCAATTGGGAATAACACTGTTTTATGCAGATATTTATAAAATCAAGAATGGACAATAACATTATGAAAAATAATGAGAATTATAACTATCTACCTATATGTAGGTAGGTGTTTTCCTACATGACTATTTGATAAACCCGAGCAAATAATGCCGAAAGTTCTTAATTATTTTTGAAAGAAAATGACTTCTAAAAAATTTCCGAACATCGTTCCTGAGTTTCTAAGTTATGTTCTTTATGAGACTCAGTCTTCAAGAGAAAGCACAGAAGAGCCTTCTACTCCCAATCAATTGCTTTTAGCCGAGGAACTGGTCACAGAACTGAAATCTTCCGGATTGCGGGACGCACATATCGGTAAAGGCGGTGTAGTTTACGGAACACTTCCTGCCACGCGGGGCTGCGAAGATTGCCCGGGACTTGGTCTGATCGCTCACATGGACACTTCTCCGGATGCTCCGGCAGTCAATATAAAGCCCCAGATCTTGGTTTATGAAGGAAAAGACGTACTTCTGAATCCGGAGAAGGGAATCTATTTCAAAGAAGAAGCCTTCCCGGAAATTAAGAAACACCTTAATCAGGAAATCATTTTTACAGACGGCACAACTCTGCTTGGCGCTGATGATAAAGCCGGAATTGCAGCGATTACCGCTTGCATGGCTTATCTCAAAACTCATCCGGAAATTCCGCATGCAAAAATCTGCGTAGCCTTCACACCTGATGAAGAAATCGCAAAAGGAACGGTCAATTTTGATATTGAGCATTTCGGAGCTCAATATGCCTATACGTTTGACGGCGGTGAGATTGGAACTTTAGAAACCGAGAACTTCAATGCAGCAACGGCTTTTGTTCAGATTGCCGGCGTTGTTGTTCATCCCGGTCTTTCTAAAGGAAAGATGGTTAATTCTTTAAAACTCGCTGCTAAGTTGATTAGCCGGCTTCCTGCAGATCAAGCCCCTGAAACAACCGAGGGCTATGAAGGTTTTATCCATCCGAATAAAGTTGAAGGCTCGGTTGCATCAACCACTGTCCGTATTTTGATTCGTGATCACGACAAAGCTAAATTTGAGGCTAAGAAAGAGCTTCTGAGAAAACTGGTGGAAGAGATCCAGGACTCTGAACCAAGAGCAAAAGTAAGCTTGACGATCAAAGACAGCTACGAAAATATGCGTCCTTATTTGGATCAAGCTCCTAAGGTAATGGAAATTGTCCGTCAGGCGTATAGAGAAGCAGGGATCGAGCCTATCGAAGAACCGATTCGCGGAGGCACCGACGGTGCTCGCCTGTCTACTAGAGGCTTGCCTTGCCCGAACGTCTTTACCGGCGGAATGAATTACCACAGCGTCTACGAATGCATCCCGGTTAAATCTCTTGAAGCCGCTGCCGACGTAGCACTGAGCCTTGTGCGCCTTTCCTCTCAGATTAAGAGCTTGAAATAAGAATTAGAAGAGCAGGGCATTTTTCGAAAATATAGTGATTTTTTCTTCCGTTGCTCCTTAAAAAGAGCAATTACTTGAAGCCAAAGCATCCGTGGACTTGTAAAAGAGGTTCACGGTCTTTTTTTCATTAAAAAGTTAGCTGATAAGAGTCAACCTCAGCGAGCTTTTCTCGCCTAGCAAAATGATCTTCGCGAGGCGCCTACCGGACAAATGAGGCAGAAGTGTCCCAAAGCAGTTCTACCTCAGGTACTCGTCTTGACG
>NZ_BAAGDP010000037.1:0-13665 GCF_054660695.1 Turicimonas sp. TL08 | reverse complement strand
CGCCGTTTTGCCAGATTAGGGTTGTATTCTCTCCGCTTTATGGCGATTTGTTAGTGAAGCGCCCACTACGGAACCGTACGGTGGGTGCTGTGAGAGGGGGACCGGGCAACCCAACCCTCTACTCGATCCAGCGAAAATTCGGCCGATTTTTCTAAAGAAAATGCGAGTTCAACGCTAATCCAGCACTCGTGAACAGTTTTTCTAAGACCCTGGTAATCTTCAACGGTTGTCTGAAGAAAAGAACGCCTTTACAAAACAGAGAGCTGTCAAAAGAATCGCTATGAGTCCTCAATGTTTGGCCTCCTTTCATTGGCCGAAAATTTCTGTGAAGGAGTTCAAAATTTGGGAAACCGGCAAGAGGTTAAGTGCAAATAGTTAAATTATTAAGACTATATCTATTAACCGGACTGTGGCGGGATGTATTGTGCGCGCTAGGACTCTTTCATAGTCAACCTAAAACAGTAATAGGCAAGCGTAGTCAACAAAAAACGGTTTTTAAACCAAAGAGGAGTCAATCAATTTCAGGAAATGACAGGCCTTTTTAAAAGCAAGGTAGAAATGAAAATTTCGGCAATGAAAATGATAAAAAGGGGCCGATGAAAAAAAAATAATTTGATTCCAAAACAAAAAACTCATTCCGCAAAAATGGAATGAGTAATTCTGGTGCCGACGGCGAGATTTGAACTCGCACGGCTCTCGCCGCCACCCCCTCAAGATGGTGTGTCTACCAATTTCACCACGTCGGCTTGAAAGTGAGACCGAACTATAGCATAAATTTTTAATTTGTGTGCGCTTGTACTAAAAATTTTTTAATTGCTTGAGTTTTTTACTCTAAAAATATTCAATTTGGCTATCAAAATGAATAAGTTTTAGTAAATAAATCTATAAATATCAATTAGATAAAAGAAGAAGTAAGCAAATTTTTCAAAGAAAAAATAATTATTGAAAAATTAAAAAACAAACTCATGTTTCCTATAATGGATTCCAGGTAGTCGAATCAAAACTTACTTTTCTTCGATTAATCAAATTTTCATACCTACGGAATACATCATGAATTTGAAAGATAGAAAAGTACGCAGAAGCTCTCAAAGAGAGAACTGTTGTAACTGAAATTTCTCTCCTTAACTGAAGACATCTAGTTAAGCGTCTTGGCCTTACGAGTCCGTTCTCTATTTCAAATCTATAAATTATTTTTACCTATTGGGAGCTTATTATGGCTGTTTACCAAAGTATCACCGAGCTTATTGGAAGAACTCCGCTTTTGAAACTAAACAACTTTTCTAAAAATAGAAATTTAAAGGCGACGGTTATTGCAAAACTGGAATATTTGAATCCTTCAGGATCGGTCAAGGACCGGGCTGCTCTATCTATGCTGGATGATGCTTCCCAAAAGGGCATCATTAACAAAGAAACCGTGATTATTGAACCGACGAGCGGCAACACAGGAATTGGGCTGGCAGCGATAGCCGCAGCAAGAGGCATGAAGGTTATTCTTACAATGCCGGAAACCATGAGCGTTGAAAGGCAAAATCTTTTGAAAGCTTACGGTGCAGAGATAGTTTTAACTGACGGCAAGAAAGGAATGACAGGATCAATTGAAAAAGCCCAAGAACTAGCTAAAGAGTATCCGAATAGCTTTATTCCCGGCCAATTTGAAAATCCTGCTAATCCTCTTGCTCATGTCAAAACAACAGGTCCAGAAATCTGGGAGGACACTGATGGAAAGGTTGATATTTTCGTAGCCGGAGTGGGAACAGGCGGAACAGTATCAGGCGTAGGCAATTATTTGAAATCCAAAAATCCGGACTTAAAAATTGTAGGAGTGGAACCAGAAACCTCAGCTGTTATTAGCGGAAAACAACCTGGGTCTCATCCTTTACAAGGAATTGGAGCAGGCTTTATCCCCAAAACTTTGGACGTATCTATTCTGGATGAGGTTATGCCAATTACTGGCGATGAAGCTTTTAAAGCTTCAAAAGCTTTGGCGCGTGAAGAAGGCTTTTTGGTGGGCATTTCATCAGGTGCCGCTTTAGCAGCCGCGCAGAAGCTCGCAGAACGGCCTGAGAACCAAAATAAAACCATCGTAGTGCTTCTTCCGGATGCTGGCGATCGTTACCTTTCTACAGATTTGTTCAAATAGAAGGAAAATTTAAAAATATATTAGAGAAGAACCCGCAGGATTCTTCTGGACTGGGTCATTTAATTGGCCATCCGCGAGATCCACAACGCCCGGATGGTCATAATCTTTCGTAGAAGCTCTCGAAAAATTCTCCGTTGTTTGTCTGTCAGTGACGATTTTTCTTTAGGAGAGAATGGCTAGAAGCTAACTTACATTTTTCGGTTGGTTTTTGCATATAAGAATTCATTCTTAGGAAAGTTTTCTGCATAGAGGAAATTCAGTTGCTGGCCTCAAATAACATGAAACCAGTTCCAATTGTGAAAGAATGGCAAAAAAACTTTCCAACTAATTTCTATTTTGAGCAATAGACATTGATTGTTACTTCTTTAATATCAATGACTGATTGTTATCGATATCCCATTTTTCTAGAATATTCTCATTTAGTAAAAAAGGGATAACCATGACTAACGAGAAAAGAAAAGAGGCCATTGAAGCTTATAGAGCTCGTAAGGACTCTTTCGACTGGAACGGTCTAATGGATTATGCAAACTCTCTTTTAGAGTGCAGAGACCGTATCCAGGAAACTGTAAAACCTGTCGCTTTGGATGAAGAAGTTGCTGCTAAATCCATCAAGGAGAAAGTTCCATACCTCAGCTTAAAGCCAGTTCAAATTATTCCTTCTGAATTCCGCGGACATCTTAATGAGTTAGTCAAAGAATTCTTAGAGCAGGGCATTATTCTCGATGAGCACAATAAGTCTCTTCTTCGTTCAGTAGACCTTTCTAAGCTCACGGACAAAACCATTGAACTGGCAGGTAAAGATCCTAACCAGTTCTTCTTAGAAGCTGTCAACGAACTTCAGGGTGAAGAGAAAAACGAACTTCTTCAGATGATCCTTGCGGGTCTTTTGATCAATGCTGTTCGTGTCTACTTAAGCAGCCTCGGTGTTCAAATGACTGAATTCGTCGGTCATCCGGGAGACTTAAAGGTTTCTGATCAGCCAATGACTTGCCCGACCTGCGGACAACCTCCTACGCTTGCTTCCTTAGGCAATGAAGGAAATATTGCCGGTAATTCCAGAAAACTGTTCTGTGCTTGCTGTGGAACTATATGGCCCTTCGAGCGTGTTCGCTGCGCCTACTGTGGAACAAGAAACACTAACAAACTCAAATACGTTCATTCCGATGGAGATCCTATCCATCGTTTGTACGTTTGCGAAAAATGTGGCGGCGTCCTTCCAACAGTTTTCCAAGAGCAATTGGGAGAGAATATTGACTATGATGTTGAGCAGACTGCATGTGGTGTTATTCAGTCTCTCTACCATGAAGAGTTCGCAAAAGATTTAGAAGAAGAATTGAAGTAAGCAGTTATATCTTTTTCTGTTAGCTCTCGGTAATTTCTCCGTTGCCGAGAGTTTTTTTATGTGTGCTCCGCTGAACGCACATAAAAAGTGCTTACTTCAATCTCTAAGCACGTATTTTTTGTTTGTAGTCCGGCCCAAGATCCCGCGATTCTACTTTTCATAAATAAAGCCGTAAGAATAAAAAATGGACCGGCTTATTCTCTTTGAAAATCTGTGACTATCTTTTATTTGTCCTTATGCGATTGGCTAGCTTTATCCTCTTTCTTATGGTCTTGTGGATACATACCGATTAGACCTAAACCACCAAAGAAGACAGCTATTAAGGCACCGTTTACCCATGTGCCATTCATTTTTTACTTCCTATTAGCCATTAAAAACGATACTAGTAAAGTCACGGCGGCTATTAAACAACCTTTGTCAGATCCTTGAAACAGTCCCAGATAAGTGAGGCGGCTCCGATTCTCTCCAACATGTCCGATATCTTTTTATAGCCGTTTGTCGTTACCTGGCTAGTCAGCCATTTAACTACATTAATCTAATAAATATCTCATTTAGTCCTGTATTGTTTCGGTATGCCATACCTATTTTAACAATCAGACAGATGAAGGATTCACAAGTTTCTAAAGAGCATAGCAAGTGGGGCTTTGATTGTTTCTCGGGAGGCTGTTTTCTCATTTACGACTACTGGTTAATGGCTGAAGGAGAATTTAAATCCAGCCAGTTTGAAAGAGGCACTGAGAAGATGGAAATGGTTTTACATACTTGACCTTTTAATTTTGAGCATTCCTTTCTTTATCAACTTTATTTTATTTGTAGGATCAATGAGACCTTCAGAAAAAGTTATCGGACTTCTATTTTTTGTTACTCTCTCTCTGGCCTAATTGGCTAACACCAGGGACAAAATTCACATGCCCGTGCTGAAGTACAAGAGTTCAAAACCAAGCATACGAGCCTCGCGGTTGTTCTGATTCAGATTCGCTTTGATGAGTCTCTTCGCCGTACTGAGCTTGACCGGATGCGTGGCCAGCTCCTCCAGCTTGAACGAAAACCCAAAAGTGTTGCCGATAGAGAGCGTAAGCGATGTCTCTCGTTTGGAATCAGACGTCAAGATGCTCTCGAAAGAGTTACAAGCGCTGTTAGATACAGCGCAGAAAACCACCGATGAATGAGTGGGGCTTTTTGTAGGGCTTTTTTTCTTGATTCTCTTATAAGCCGTTAGTATCAACGGGTTGTGGTATCTCCAACGGGGGTCGAACCCGTGTTCCAACCTTGAGAGGGTTGTGTCCTAGGCCTCTAGACGATGGAGATATTGTCGAGGTGCAGAGATTCTAACACTACAAAAGAATAAATTGAAATATTTTGCTAGCGTTCTTTCCTAGTGTCTCTTATCTTCGCCGATCAAGTGAAGGGAGTCTTCAATAGATTGGTTGTGTTTATGTTTGAAGATAACGCCAAGCATTGAGCCAGCAACAAAAATACCGAAAATAACCATAATCGTCGGAGTATTTAAATCTGCTTTGATAAGCAGTGCATATAAACCGAGCATTACAAGGATAGAACTGTTTTCATTGAAGTTTTGGACGGCAATTGAACGTCCGGCGCTCATTAAAACATGTCCTCTGTGCTGAAGGAGTGCGTTCATCGGAACAACAAAGAAACCGGCCATGGCTCCAACAAGAATAAGCATAATGCAGGCAAAAATAACGGCCCAGCTGAAATGGAAGCCTAAAAGATCAAATCCTCCGGGGATCCAACTCTTGTTGAAGAATGCCATTCCGGAAACAACTACTCCCATCAAAACGCCTAAGGGAAGAACGCTTACGCTCTTCTTTAAAGAAACTAAGCTGGCAGCCAGAACCGCACCGATAGCAATACCGATAGCAATAACGCCTTGAAGGATAGCGGATTCGGAAAGGTTCAGACCTAAAGCATGGTCCCCCCATTTCAATACTAAGAACTGGAGGGTTGCTCCCGCACCCCAGAAAAGAGAAGTAACGGATAAAGAAATTTGACCTAATTTGTCTTTCCATAACAGGGCACAGGACTTTCCGAAATTCTTAAGCGTATGAATGGGGCGGAAGTCTTGTTTGGGATAAACAGCTCCGGTCAAAGGAATGAAAAGATTAGCGATGGCGGCAAGTGCATACACGACAATCATTGCGGCAATACCGGCTTGGGCGGCATTATGGACGCCCATGAAGTCGTGACCTTGAATAAAACTGTCAACCATCGGAGAAATTAAAAAGCCTCCTAAGCCGGTACCTAAAATAATGGAAGCAACCGTTAAGCCTTCAATCCAGCCGTTAGCTTTGACTAGTTTTTCGGGAGGAAGTAGCTCCGTCAGAATTCCGTATTTTGCAGGAGAATAAGCCGCAGCACCTAAACCTACGATACCGTACGCAAGAAGCGGGTGAGTCCCGAACAGCATCACGCAGCAACCGAAAGTTTTGACAGCATTGGTGATGAACATCACTCGACCTTTAGGCATAGAGTCAGCAAAAATACCAACCCAAGCTGCAAAGAGTACGTAACTGATTACAAAGAAAAGCTTGAGAAGAGGAGTCATCCAAGCAGGTTCATTCAATGTTGCTAAAAGCGCAATTGCAGCAATCAAAAGTGCATTGTCTGCT
The DNA here is from genome assembly GCF_054660695.1 of Turicimonas sp. TL08. Lineage (NCBI taxonomy): Bacteria > Pseudomonadati > Pseudomonadota > Betaproteobacteria > Burkholderiales > Sutterellaceae > Turicimonas > Turicimonas sp. TL08. The sequence goes on along the minus strand of NZ_BAAGDP010000037.1, from coordinate 7,553 downwards.
AAAGATGATAAAAACTGCGCCACCATAATGGTGTAAAAGCCACGTGTCACAATGCCTCCGAAATAGTTCAAGGGATTCTAGCAAATAGCAGGCTCGGAGATGTTACATAAAAATATTTTGGTTAACTTTTGACGTTGAGAGAGTTCAAAACTCGAATAAAATTCAGTCCTATGATTAAACTTAAAAAATATTTTCTTGCCCAAGGTCACGAGCTTGCATTAGGAGAGCTCGAAGGCAAGCTCTGTCTTTCAGATTGGATTTACAGTAAAAATATTAAGAAGAAAGCCCAGACTTTGGCTAAAACTTATAAAACTTCTTATGAATACACTGATACTCCTCTCTTGAACGAAGCTGCCAAACAGCTTGACCAGTACTTCACGGGACGAAGAAAAGTGTTCGAGTTGCCTTTGCTTTTGACCGGAACGGAATTCCAGAATCAGGTCTGGCAAATGCTCCAACACATCCCATACGGCGAATTGTGGTCCTACAAGCATCTCGCTGCACGCATGGGAAATCCTGAGAAGTTTCGGGCTGTGGCAAATGCGAATGGAAAAAATCCGCTTCCATTCATCATTCCTTGCCATAGAGTTATAGCTAATAACGGGACATTGGGCGGTTACAGCTTAGGCACAGAACTTAAACAATTCTTGATCAACATGGAGTTTGATGCCGAGAATTACGAGTTTAATTTGACCGGTGAATAGTCTTTCATGTTTTCTCTTTTCTTTACTAAAAAGCCTCTAACTCCTTTAGACGCCTTCCATAGAGTGGAAGCTGTCCTTCAGCCAATCCAGCAAGAAGAATTTTTATTTAAAGGCGTACTTGTTCCAAAGGAAAAGAAGAAAAACTACTCCATTTATGCTTTAAAGATTACTGAATCTCTAATTGAAGAAGAGCCGTCGGATACCGGTGAGGAAATTGATCTATCAAAAGTAACTCTTCAGGTCTTTGAGCGAAATAAAAAAGACAGCACTCTTGCTGACGCTGCTAACTGGGAAGTTGTGCTATCAGGACGCTTAGAAATAAAAATATGGAAAGACTCCAGCACTGCGGCTATCTGTCTGAGAGAACCGACTGTGCTGAAAAAAATACAGCAGATACAACTTCAATCTTCGGAGGAAATTAAAGAGATCCGTGCTTTGTTTCAACAAAATCCAGCCTCAAAACCTAGAGACGAAAGACTTATAGAAGAACTGAGTTCCAAATTGGCAAGAAAATCAAAACTCTCAGTTCTTGTTTATGGGCCTGCGGGCAAGGGAAGGGACGATATTTTGACAGAGTTCTCCCGAGCTGAAGGGATAGAGAATTTTATTCGTCTGTACACGGTTGATAAAACTCTTAGTCCTCCCTCTTTAAATATCAAGAAAACCAAGGAACATTTCAAGAAGATATGCGAAGAACTGGAAGGGTATTCTCAAACCGGGGAATACGACCTTATTTGTTTAGCCCGAGGGGGCGGCGATCCTTTTCAGTTGGCATCTTTAAATAATAAAGAGCTTTGCGAAACCATCATTAAATTGTCCACTCCCGTATGCATCTCGATAGCGCATTCTTCCGATGAACTATGGCTGAAAGAAAGCGGAGACATGTATACCAATGTTCCTGCGCTTTTTATCTCGGAGCTTGTGAGAGTCGTCGAAGCGGTCTATCCGGGAGAAATTAAAGTGTCGGCAATGCAGACAAGGAAACAATTTTTATCTAGCGGTATTCCTCAAAAAATCTTCTGGGTATTATTATTGGCTTCATTGGCCCTCCTGGCCTGGTTCGTTTTTCGCTGAGACGACGCATTATTCTTTACCCAAACTTCTAAATTAAATGATTGAAATCCTGACGTTAGGCATTTTTGCGCTAGCTTTAATAATTTGCTTGAGCTTAGATATCAGTGTTATTGCGGCTCTTCTTATAGGTTTTCTGTGTTTCTTTAGTTATGGGCTTTATAAGGGTTTTAGTGCGAAGCAGTTAATGGTGATGGCAGGTAAAGGCCAAAAAACCGGCTTCAACATTATGGTCGTCTTAAGTTTGATCGGCCTGTTGACTGCTTCTTGGCGTATAAGCGGCACTATTCCATATTTAGTGAGCTTTGCCGTTAATCTAATTTCTCCGGATTATTGTCTTTTCTTCGCTTTTGTTCTAAATGCTGCATTAAGCCTTCTTATCGGCACGGCCTTTGGTACTTCTGCGACCATGGGCGTTATTACCATGTCGGTTTGTATGGCAGCCGGTGCTGATCCGTTGCTTGCAGGAGGAGCAGTGCTTGCCGGATGTTACGTGGGCGACCGCAATTCTCCTGTATCTTCCAGTGCATCATTGGTGGCGGTGGTAACGAAGACTGATCTTTATCAGAACGTCCGATTGATGTTTGTCAGTGCCGCTATCCCATTCATCTTAAGCTGCCTGATTTATCTCAGTTTTGGCTTGAGTCAAACATACCAGGAAATTCATATGTCGCTAGGAGATCAGTTTGCTCAAGAATTTGTGATGAGCTGGTGGTCCGCTGTACCTGCAATTATTTTGTTGGGGTTGATTTTTGCCAAACTCGATATAAAAAAATCTATTTCAATCAGTGTGTTGAGCGCGGTAGTTTTAGCATTTGTTTTGCAAGAAAGAGGAGTCGAGGAGATTCTTAAAACATTATTTTCCGGCTATGTTTCTAAAGATCTTTCTCTTTCCAAAATGCTAAATGGCGGGGGCTTCTTATCGATGGTTCCTGTCGTCATTATTATTTGTATTTCGTGTACTTACTCCGGGCTTTTTGAAGGCACCGGCCTCATTAATACCCTGAAGAATGGTGTCGAAAAGATCTCTAAAACAAGCAGCCCTTTTACGGCGATTTTATTAACTGCTATTACTACTGCTCTTATCTCCTGTAATCAGGTTCTAACCGTGATTCTTACCAAGCAGCTATGTACCAATATTCAGCCTGACAAGCAGAAGATGGCAATTGATTTAGAGAACTCTTCCATTTTGATTCCGGCTCTTATTCCGTGGTCCATTGCGGGTGCTGTTCCAATTGCAACCATTGGTGCTCCTGTATCGAGCGTGATAGGTGCATTTTTCATTTATTTGGTTCCGCTTTATTGGTTGGTACGGGAGAAGAGTGTGCTTGCTAAAAAACGGAACTGAAATCTGCTTGCTTACAATGGGAGGGTCAGATCCTATTCATCTAAGGAAGCTTCTATAGTGTCGATATCGTTCAGATATTAATAAGGAGATATCGAATCATGGAAGTAAAAGTTCCAGAAGTCTTCGCAAAGTATATTAGTTCGTTTTCCGGATGCATGGGAGGAAATCCGGAAGCTCCGATTTGGCTGTGCATTGATCATTCATGCAAAACCCCTGATGTAATTACACCATCATTCTTTGATGCTCCTATCGAGGATATTAGCGGCTTGCTCAAGGGGCTTCCTGCCTCTTGCCCGGTTTCATCCTCCATTGCTGCTCTGGCAAACGATATCGTTGGCCAACCGGCAGAGGATGTAAGCAAGGTCTTTAATGACAAGGATCCTAAAGCACAATCTATTCTCACTCTGGCAGTTTCTCCGTTTAGTTTCGGCGACAATCCTGTTCAAAACTGGAAAGAGGAAAAAGTTATTGAAGTAGACGGCAAAAAACTTAGTTTCGCGGAATATACAGGACTCCCAGAATTTAAAGATTATTGGGATTTCTTGATCGCTCAAAGAGGAAAAGTCTTTGCAGAAGCTGCCAAGAAGTATGCTCCGAAAGTTATTGTTTGCGAAGGCATCAATAAATACAAAGAGTACTTCAAGCTTTGGCAGGCTGATTTGACTAACGTCCGTGCGCATGACGCTTTCTATTACGCTCCTATTATCGGCATGGATGGAAAGCCTGTGGGAATGGTTTTTGCAACAGATTTGTTTGGTACTCCAAACGGAATTGACAATACCTACCATATCGAAAGAATAGCTCTTCAAATTCGTCATTTTGCCGTTGCAGAATTAGGAGATAAGGTTTTCGGATCGTTCGTTGGTCCGAATTTCTAAAAACTGACCTAGCAAGCGTAAAACTCTTGGTTTTGCGCCGAAATGAAGGTAGGATCCTTGGAAATTTACTTTGTAAAGCCGTTATGAAAAGGATCCTGCTTACCGGTGCTACCGGAAGATTAGGCTCTGAGTTGCTTCAGAGCCTTAATTCGTCTTATGAGGTCTGCGCTCCGACTAGGACAGAACTTCCCCTGAGTCATCAAACTGATTTCTACTCATTTTTTCTGCAAACGAAGCCCCATGTGGTTATTCATTCGGGAGCGTTGTCAGATGTGGATTATTGTGAATCTCACCCTGAGGAAGCCGAAGAAACCAATGTATTGGCCTCTCAAAAACTTGCAGAAGTCTGCAAAAAATTAAACATTCGCTTGATCCACATATCTTCCGACTACGTTTTCAGCGGTGAAAAGGGCTCTTCCTACACGGAAGAAGATGAAATCGGAGGAAATCCAAATTTTTACGGACAAACAAAAGAAAGGGCAGAAAAGGCAATCTTGAAAGCAAATCCTGATGCAATTCTTCTCCGAGTAGCATGGCTTTACGGGAAGAAAGGCCCTGACTTTGTCAGTTCTATAATAGATAAATTGCGTACCGGAAGCCCTCGCATACAAGCGGTAGAAGATCAATTCGGAAGTCCGACCAGTATCGCTGACTTGTGCACTCATATCCCGTATTTCATAGAACGTGAGAATGTTAAGGGCGCCTTCCATCTCGTCAATGAGGGCTGCGTCAGCCGATTAGAAATGGCAAAAGTTATTGCCGAAGAGTTTGGCTCGGTCTGTGAGGTGTGCGGAGTAACTTCAAAGAACTTTCCTCGACAAGCAAAGAGGCCGAAAAATACTTCGCTGCGAAGCTTGAGACTAAAAGAAGCTAAAATACCTCGAATGCCCAATTGGGAAGCATCGCTAAGAGAATTTGTCCGCAAAAACAAAAAAGCGCCGGAATAATCCGCAGCGCCTTTTAGTTTAGTCGAAGCTTGTTATAGATTTTTTGCTTTTCTGTAAGCAACAAGATCTTCAACGGATAGTACGGTTAAACCGTGTTCATCACCGAATTTGCAGATTTGCGGGAGACGCATCATGGTGCCGTCGGGGTTCATGACTTCGCAGAGTACACCACAAGGGTTTAATCCTGCCAAACGCATTAAATCAACCGTGCATTCCGTGTGTCCTCTTCTTTCTAACACACCGCCGGCTCTGGCGCGCAGAGGGTAAACATGGCCCGGTCTTAAAAGGTCTGTCGGCTTTGCATCCGGATTTGCAGCGGCTTTAATGGTAGTGACTCTGTCTTTTGCGCTGACACCGGTAGTGCAGCCTTTTGCAGCCTCAATAGAAACGGTAAATGCAGTTCCTTGAGTATTGGTGTTGTTAGGTACCATCTGAGGAAGCTCTAAGCGCTTACAGTCTTCGTCACGAAGACAAATGCATACGATGCCCGAGCATTCTCTGATCATGAGAGCCATCTGCTGTTCGGTCAAGAAATCTGTGGAGTAAATCAAGTCTCCTTCGTTTTCTCTGTCTTCATCATCGACTACCAGAACACCTTTACCTGCTCGGAGGTCGGCAAGAGCTTTTTCTACTCTTTCAATAGAATCTTTTCCGTATTTATGAAGTAAATTTTCTGCCTGTGACATTTCTAACTTTCTCTTTATTTTTAAGAATTCCCGTGATCTTACCAATGATTGCCGCAGATATCTTACAAAAACAAAATTACCTTTCAAAATTACTCGTTAATTGGGATTCTTGGTAAAATTTCAGAACTATTCAAAGGAGAAAGAATTGTTAGTAGCAACACCATATTCAAACGACGAAATTTGTCAGCATTTCGGACATGCACCACAATTCAAACTCTTTACTGTCGAAGACGGTAAAGTGGTTGAATCAGTTGTTATCGATACCGTTGGAAGCGGTCATAACGCATTGGCAGCCTTCTTAGCTGACCATAACGTTGACATCGTCATCTGCGGAGGCATTGGTCAAGGCGCTATTGTTTCTTTAGCTATGGCCGGAATCGATATCGTTCCGGGCGTTTCCGGTTCCCCTGACAAAGCAGTTAAAGAATTGCTCGAAGGTACTTTAGTTGCCGGTGCCGTCAGCGGATGCGGCTGCGGAGGCCATCACCATGAAGAAGGTGAAGGTGCCTGCGGTTGCGGCGGCCATCATCACGAAGAAGGTGAGGGTACTTGCGGCTGCGGCGGACATCATCATGAAGAAGGCGGCTGCGGTTGCGGCGGTCATCATGAAGACACTTGCGATATCAGCGGAAAAGAAGGCAAAGGCGGCTGCGGTTGCGGATGCCACTAATCTTCAAAGCAGATATCCGTTAGATTAAAGTAAACAAAACCGCTGCTTGGTCAGAATTTGATCAAAGCAGCGGTTTTCTTGTGTTCAGAACTCCTCTCCTATTCTTTTTTTGAAAAGAACTTGTTAAAGGTTTGTGAAAATCTTTCTGTTTCTTTCTAATCTCTAGCAGCTTTGGCTGTATTCACTTAATATTCCCGCCTTTCATCTTTTGTTTGATGAATCGAGACTTTTTCTATTCACAAGTTTTCTTGGCTAACTGTTCAAATTTTGAGAACAATTTGCGAATTTTATCAGACCGACCCGTAAAACACCGTCCTTTAGGACGGTGATATAAGGGTCGAATATAATAATTTTTTCGGTCAGGTGTATTCTGTTGTTCAATGTACTGTTTGATAATAAAAATAGGTGCACCCCCACAACTTGCAGCAAAATAAGAAGGAGCCCAGAGAGCATCCCCCATAACATGCTACGAATGGAGGGATATTTTTTTTTCGAATAAGACGGCTCGATACTCCTTTCAGAGAATTGACTGAACGAGATATAGAGACTTTAGGTGAGTAAGTAATTAACAAATGAACGTGATATTTTTTCTACTAAGTCAGCTTCAAAATCATTACAAACTGAGGGAAAAATTATTTTCAGTGCGTCCAATATCTGTTTGGTAAACACGTATCGTGTGTACTTAGTGGCAAAGACCAAATGAATATGCAAATTCAAAAGACATTATCTGTCGTATCTGATATTAGTATCTAAGCCCATGACAAAATTTTAATTTGCCAAGGAAGTCAGGAAACAAAGATGCAGATAAGACGAGCTTTTAGATTTGAATTGTGCCCTAGTGGTGCCCAAGCTCGTTTGATGAGCCGATTTGCGGGTTCCTGTCGCTATGTCTATAACAGGACTTTAGCCACAGAAAAGTCACTTTCCGGCAAAGATAAAGCACATCGGTTCAACTATGTAGAGTGTGCCAACCGTCTTGTTCTGTGGAAGAAAAAGCACTCTTTTCTGAAAGACTGTCATTCTCAAGTCCTCCAACAAGCATTGAAAGATTTGGAGAAAGGATACAAGAATTTTTTTGCCAAGAGAGCGAAATTTCCAAGGTTCAAAAAGAAATGTCGGCGCGATTCATTCCGATTCCCGCAGGGATTCAAAATAGATGAGGATAAACAAAGGATCTATTTGCCGAAAATAGGGACAGTCGGCTACAGAAAGAGCAGAAGCATCATTGGCAAACCAAAGAACATTACGG